>NZ_PNCO02000001.1:300000-600000 GCF_005886105.2 Pseudoalteromonas galatheae | reverse complement strand
GTGATCATCAACTTCTTCATGCTCGTCTTCCTCTTCAGCATGTTCATCGACAACCTCTTCTTCGTGTCCATCCTGCACAGGTTCTTCATCATGGGCATCTTCTTCATCGTCATGCGGAGCCTCGGCAGCAAGACCATTGGTCATATATACATCAAAGAAAATCTTCTGATTTTTACCCAAAGGAATAATGTGTTGAATGCCAACACCAATATCACTCATCACGGGTAACAAACCTTGCATAGGTTGATAACCACCATGACCACCTAACCCGCCATAAATACCGGGAGAAAATGCTGAGCGATTTATCCAACTAGGGTGTTGATTCGGCCCATACTGGCCGAATGGGAGTAGAAATTTACCTGCGGTAAAAGTAGTTGTATCAGAAAGGAAATAATGAATATCAGCGTATTCAAGCTCGACTTCAGTTTCCCCGTTTTCATCGACTGAGATCTCAGTTTCAGCTTCTATATGCATTTTGTCATTGAGACTAAACAAGAAAATAGGTACAAATCGCGCACTGAATGCACTTGTATCCATCAATTTACTGTCTTCGTATTTTACGTCTCCATACCCCGCTAACGCGAAGCGACTATTATTTTGTTGTTCATTCGCTAAGAGGTGCCCACTCGCAACAGCGGTAGCTATTGCAAACGGCAATAATTTGAGCATGTTCATCATGCCTCCCAAAAATATTGTGCTAATTGTTCAAAACAGTTGGTTATTTAAACCAATGAATAAATCGTTCTATTTTTGATGGGACTGGCGAAAAAAAGACGCACTGCTCCCGTGATTAGCCAATAATTGGGGGACGATAAGGTAAGAGGTGGATGCCAGAGGCTGGCGGGGGTATCCGTTGAATAATTAAGTCTAAGTTAATATTGCTGTTACTTTCTTCTTCCTCATGCACAAGATAGGCATTTAAATGAAAGCTTGCACAAAAGCCACCTTCGCAGCAAAGACAATCACCAGCTTTACATTTTTCACACTCCTCATCAGCATGATTGTGCTTAGCATCTTTTGAATTTTCAGCGTGATGGTGACTATTGCTATCCATTGTTTGATGATGCATATTTTCGCTTGGTTGCATAATATGCGTATCGGAAGAGTCCTTATGATGTTCTTCACAATTCATTGGTTTAGTCGCAGCAAAGCCATGCTGCGTAAGCAGCACGGTAATCACCACTATTTTAAACCACTTGAAAAGTCTAAACATTTTAATTCCTTCTATAGTACAACTAACACTAACAGCTTATGCAAATATTTCAATGATCTTGATCAAAGTTTGAACTGAAACTTAGGTTCTAACCCTTGTAACTCTTCTACATCTAAAATGTCTGTGCACTTTTTATTTTATACCTTAGCTCTCTATAACTAATAGGAAGCCAGTACAAAATATAAAAGTTTCACTTAGTAAAGGCTCCATATAGTCTTTAAAGAAAATTAAACCAATTAAAAAGCTGCTCTAACTCCGGCTGTAATTGAGCGCCCTTGTAAAGGCGCAATATCTTTTATAAAAGAAGCATGGTTTCTCACCACTTCATCCAATAAGTTTTGACCGCGAATAAAGAATGTATAGTCAAAAAAACCGGAGCTTAATTGGTAGTTGAATTTAACATCAACCAAAGTGTAACCATCAGTGCTCGTTTCAAACGGCGCAGTTTTATTTTGGTTAAAGTAGCGTCTAGCTGTTACGTCAACAAACCAGTTAGTTGTTTCATACAAAGCTCCAACTCCGAAGCGGATAGGAGGAATTCTTGGCAAATTTTCTCCATTTGAAAGCGTTGCCCTTACATAATCCACTTGGCCTTGAACTGATATTTTATCCAAGCCGTTTTCAAACAAAAGCCAATCTGAATCAATCTCTATACCTTTAAAAGAAGCATCTTTTTGTTCGAATTGGAAGATAGGTAGTTCATCCTCTATCTCGCCAGTAGCTCGTTCATAGATAAAGTCATCATATTTATTGTAGAAACCATTGATTGTAAAATTGAGTTTTCCTAAGTGTTTCCTTAGTGAAATGTCAATATTATTGGCTGTTTCCTTAGCTAGATTAATATTACCTAATTCGTATGTTTGAGTTGCTAAATGTGGACCATTTGAAAGCAATTCTTCTGCATTTGGTGGACGTTGTGCTCTTGAAAGAGCCAGTGCAAACGAGTACGACGGATTAAGTCGCCACAAAGCACCTATCGAGGTACTAAAAGATTTCGTTTCCATTTCCTCTAATATTGCACTTGACGTTACTGTTTGAGTGTCATGACGAAGACCCCACTCTATTTTTATCTCACCAAAACGTTTTTCTTCTACCCAAAATATTCCAGTAGATTTTGTAGTTGATGGCGGTACAAAAGCCTCCTCACCTTGCGCTGAGAAATCACGATTATTAAATTGAATTCCTAGCGCACCTTGCCAGCCACTTAAAGCTTCATGCATGATTTCAAGACGAGATTCATCAGCATCGTTTGAAAATACAGTCCCAATTTCTTCTCCTTCCAGCTCAACATGCTGGTAATCATTTTTACCCCACTTTAAGTGTATTGACTTTATTCCATTGAATGGCGAATACAATTTACCCTCAATGTCCGTCCTGTTCTGCTCTATATCAAGTCTAATGAACTCCTCTAGTTTGGACTCTGCTGGCAGTCCATAATTATTAGCATACTTACCTATCGCAACCCCAAAATACCCTTCTTTGCCATCAAATAATGATATACCTGCCGTAGCCCCATTCGCATCAACGTCACTATTAAGTAAATCGCCATTTAGTGAGGACGGTAAAGACTGATCGCCACTATCTCTAAAGTAACCACTTACATGATAAGCTACCATGCCAGTTCCACCATCTAGCCTAGCGACACCAGCTTTTTCATTATTGCCAGAATTGTAACGAATTTCGGCGGAGCCATTTAAAGGCTCAATTGATGATTGATTTGGAATTCTTCCATCAACAACATTGATAACACCACCAATTGCTTCACTACCATAAAGCAATGTGATCGGGCCTTTCAATACTTCAATTTGTTGAGCTAGTAATGGTTCACTAGAAATAGCATGATCTGGGCTTGTTGATGATGCATCCAATGTACCTATACCATTTTGCAAAGCTCTTACACGATTTCCTGATAGACCTCTAATTACAGGGCGACTAGCACCCGCTCCATAAGGTGACGCCGATATACCCGGTTCATCAGCAAGGGTTTCACCAATTGTTGAACCTCGTTTACTAACTAACTCTTCATTACTCAACACATTGACAGGAATAGACATATCAAGTGCCGAGCGTTGCGTTAAACTAGCAGTAACTACTATCCTTTCAATATCAGGTTTATCCAAAATTACATTAGTATTTTTGTCATTTGAAAAATCAACCCTTTCTACGACAACTAGGCCGCTTGAAAGATGTAGTTGGATGGTATAAGAACCCGGTTTAAGCTTGGATAAACTAAAAGTGCCTAACTCATTTGTTGTAACACTTATCTGAGGCTCAACCAAATGCAATAAGGTATTCTTTACAGGTGTTCCATCTGTAAAAACAATTTTTCCTTCAATAGACTGCGGGGACGCAATCCCTTGGATCGAATAAATTAAACTAAATAATAATGCTATATATTTCATAGCTTCCTCTCATATCAATAACGAGCTACTTCCGTGATATTCTTTGTGAGGAAGTAGCAATAAACTAAACCTCTGCTACCTAGATAGCGGAGGGGAAAACTTTACTTATTCGTTAAACCTAGATACGAGGAGGCCCTCTAATTTCTATTTTTGTGAAAAAACTAGAGGGGTGTAAATCTCTCAAAAATAATATTGGAGAAGGCGGTTGTTTTCTTAAAAGCTTCTGGGAAACAGTACTTCCACAATTGTTATTATCAAAAGGAGTATATTGCGCACAGTGTTGACAATATTCATACGCTATATGCTCTTAATTGTCGTATGTATGAGCAATAGCCAAATGCGAAGTGAACAGAAACGTGAATAATAAACAAAACACATAGCACATCTGTTTTGCATTAAAACCCTTATACTCTGCTCTTAAATTTCTCATCATGTAGCTAGACCATAAAACTTTCATCAACACGCATTATTTTTGAACCGAAGAATTGGAAAACGCCATATTGTTTTTCGTAAAAACGACATAACCGCCATTAATAGCGATACTAATTACTGTTTGATCCTCAAAAATTATGCTGCCTATGTCGCAGTCATGCTTGAAATCAGTTACCTCCAAATGACTTACAATGAAAAGTTGGCCATTCAGTTCGACTAAGATGCCAAAATGTCCATATTGACGTAGTGCTTGCCTAAATTGCTGAGTGTCATCACGCCACGACATGATTCTTCTTTTTATACTAGGAAGCTTCCAATAAGTAGCTAATCGTTCTTCTTGTGGCGTAGCGCTCTCATAGATAGTTTCGAGATCATTTAACAAGGTTTGTAGTAAAGATTCCGCAAGCAAGCTTGACTTCACCATTAAAGAGGAAATGGATTCATTTTTTTCAACTTCAAATTGTTCTTGGAGTAAGATATCTCCACCATCGAGCATATCCGTAAGTTTATGTAAACTAACACCTGCAAATTCCGGTAAGTCAACTAAGTATGTTAGTGGCGTAGGTCCTCTTCCTTTAGGTAAAAGTGAGGGGTGAATATTGAAAGCATATTTTACATTCGTTATCGGCAGTCTATATCCATAGTCAGCAACGACAAAAAGAGTCACTCCAGATTTTATATGTTCATCAAACTCTTCTTTCGTCGGTTTTAATGAACGTGTCATTATTTTATGTGTATCACAAAGCCGTTTAACGAAACTTGCGTTTTCCTTTATATCATTGATATAGGCAGCTTCAACACTTAAGCCTTGCTTAATCAAAAATGCTAAACAATTTGAAAATAGATTGTTCCCAAAATAGACGACTTTCATATTCAATTGAGCCATTCTATAGCGCTAAAACCAGCAAAAAGTAAAGGTTGATGAAGTAAATAAATCAGTAAAGAGTGTCGACTAAGCGATGTCACATAAGGGGATATTGCTTTTTGATTGGCTGGACCTAAAGCAAAAATTCGAAAATGTGTAGCCCAGATACCAAGCAAGGGCAAAGCTAGCCAAGGAAACGGAGTAACTAAGTCACTAGGGTGTTTTGAAATGTAACCTTGAATATAGTTGAATGGCCAATTCCAAGGTATATCTAAAACTATATATGCTGTAAAAGTAAGCATAGATAATAGCAAAGCAAGTTTAGGCTTCCCGACCAACCATACTAACAAAAAGGTAGCAACAGCTATAAAGTGTAAAACACCAAAGTAAATCCAATGCTCAGGTAAAGTAATGAGTGAGGATAAAGTCACCAGAAACGCTGCACTAGATATCTTAAATAGCCGCCAATACAACTTCTTCGATGATATTCCACCTTGGTAGGAATAAACCAAACTGGCACCAACAGAAAACAAGAACAAACTGACGATTACTGCTCTTAGCTCTTTCCAGAAAAAACCATTAGGTATGTCTGCCCGAATGTAACCAAAATGGTTTAAATCCCAGACAAAATGAAACGCAACCATCAAAATAATTGCAATTGCCCTCATAAAATCGATATAACTGTTCCTTTGCATTTTACCTTCTTTAAATATATAGAAAGAACTTTCACTGACTATCTAATTGCTAAGCGAAATATGTTTAGAAAAAACTTACCAAGCGAAGCTCTCAACTCTCGTTCTATGTTATTGACCATTTCATAAGTTAAGCCCTTCGTAGCAGTAAATAGCTGCCTGATACTAATGAACCGATTCAATAAACAAGATGTTTTAATATTGGGTTGTATTGACTAGTCAAAGACCCCTGTGATTAGCCTATTATTGGAGGGCGATAGGGTATAAAATGAATACCTGAGTTTGGAGATGAGATCCTGTGCATAATTGATGCTGAATCAATTACCTTAAAATAAGAAGGCCCTTCTTGGGATAGGTAAGCGGTCACTAGAAAACTTGTACAAAAGCCACCTTCACAACACAAACAATTCCCAACTTTACATTTCTCACAATCTTTATCAGTATGACTGTGCTGCATATTGTCATTATCACTTAAGTGTTGATGGCTGGATACATCGATACTCTGATACTTATGCTCTTTACTTTGGGTTATTTCTGTAATTGAAGGCTCTTTGGAATGTTCAATGCAGTTCATTGGTTTAGCAATAATATAGCTGTGCTGCGTCATTAACACCGTAAGAATTACTATTTTTAACCAGTTGAACAGTTTTAACATTTTTTCCTATAAACCTTAGTAACACGATAGTTTACACTTTAATAAATTCCAATAACTTAAAATGGAGTTATGGCTGCTCTACCCCTGAATACTTCTACACTTGGGGATACATAAAAAACCGTCTATTACAGCAATTGCCAGTAAGTCACAGTCTTCATAGATTAGAGTTCCGGTCCCATAATTATGCTCAAAGCAGACCGCTTCAATGTTGTTTATTAATACAGGCTTATTGTCAATTTTCATAAAAACTCCCCAGTGACCAAACCGTCGAACTAAACGTTTAATCTCTTCAATATTCATATCCCAATTAAGCACTCTATCTTCCAGAGATAAGGCTGGGCAATAACTTAAATCCTTGCAGTCTTGTGGGATAGCGTTGCTATAAGCTTCTTCTAAGTTGTTTAAAAATTTCTTCAACAGTTTACTTGCCAGTAAACTTGTTTTTACCATTATAGAAGATACGGATTCACCTTCTGAAATGCTCAATTTCTCTTGTAATATGATATCTCCAGCGTCAAACTCACCTGCCAATTTGTGAATTGTTGCTCCAGCAAAAGCAGGGGCTTCAACAACATAAGGTAAAGGAGTGGGTCCTCGACCAGCAGGCAGTAGAGTCGGGTGAATGTTGATTGCATAGTTGACTCTTGTTTGAGGTAATTTAAATTTGTAGCTAGCAACAACAAATAGTTCAACTCCGTCGTCAATTAACCGCAATAAATCCTCATAACAGGGCCTAGTTGACACCAGTTCAATACCTAATTTTTCACAGTAGTGTGAAATTTTGACTGCACTGTCTATTGGCTCATTAATATATACCTTAGTAATTTCAAAGCCTTTATTTAAAATTGATTCGAAGCAGGAAAAAAATACATCTCCGCCAAAATAAGCTAATTTCATAATTAACTCCTACAAAAAATAATCGATCTAATAAAACTCAAATCAGAAAGAGTATTCATACCCCAATATTAATGAGCGCGGTTTTCCAACCATAATCGACCCATGTGCGCGAGAGACCATGTATTTCTTTCCTAATAAATTATCTACACTAATACTCATTGTGTGTTTATGAGATAGTTCATAGATAGCTCGAAAATCTAGCAATGTTCTAGCTTCGATTAATTGATCAACTGGTATTTGTCCTTTACCCGCCGAAGAACGCGATTTCCCAACATACCTAAAGAGTAAGTTTCCTTCCCAGCTTTCTCCATGTGCCCCTAGTGATAGCTGTAATTGATTTTCAGGGATATACGGTAACTCAAAACCTGAATAAACCTCTCCCCAAGTATCCAACTTGGATTCAAAGCTATTCTTAAACCTACTCTTTGAATAGGTATAGGAGGCATTTATAGGAAAACGAATATTACTCGCAGTGAAATCATACCCTAGCTTTAACTCCACCCCTTCTACTTGCACTTTACCCGCATTATATTGGTCACCCACATTATCATCGCTACACCCCTGACTGACCGTACAGTTTCCGTGCATATTTTTATAATCCGAATAAAAAACTATGGCCTCGCTGTTAACAGAACCTAGACTACTTCTTAAGCCAATTTCGTAATTGGTACTTTTCTCAGCTTCACTACTCTCATTTCCGGGAGCTGGAGGAGAAAACCCCTTATTAACGTTGGCTAATACAACAAAATTATCTGTCATAGCGTATGTGAAGCCTAAAGAGGGTAGAAAAGCTGATGACGAATTTTTAGTTTCTTTAGGTAAGTAATTTCTACTTGGATCAGCCTTCCCCCAGTCTTTTCTTTTTATATCTACATCTTCAAATCTAAACCCCAACCGAATATTCAGATCGTCATGTTGATATTCATCTAATAAAAATAGTGATAAGGCTTCGGCGCTATCAATTCTGTTTGAATCAGTACCAGCTACTCCAGCAGAGGTTAATGTCATGGAAGAATCTGTATTCAGACTGTAGCTATCTATCCACTGATATCTATCCATTTCATCATAATGAACTCTTATGCCTAGTTTTAGATTGTGATCTTCAATATCGAAGTCGAAGTGAGACTGAAGCCCTTTAGATATATAACTTCGATTATTTGCTTTCAAATCGACGTTTAGCGGTTCATCTAGCAACCCATGATCAAACATAGCCGCTAGCTCAATCCCACCGTCAGATAAACCTTTCCCTCCAATTTTACTCGCTTTATACCAATTACGATTAAAGTCGTTAAAATACAAGCTTGTAACGATTGAAGAAAAACTATTTAATTGCACAAAGTGATTTACTTGAAATTGAAAGTGTTCTGTTTCAATGTTGTCTTTCTGGGATGCGGCATACCTGCTATAAGGGCTTTTTTGGTAATCGTCATTAGTTAAACCCATGTATGTTTCGTTGGCTTTTTCATCTGAATACTTCAGTTTAAATTCGATTTCTTGATAAGTACCAAAGAAAGCATCTGAGCTAAACATCGTTTTCATCAATACATCATTTTTGTTGAAGCCCGAATCTACTTCCGTTTGATTAATATCTTTAAAGCCGTCAGCTTGATAACTAAAAACCTCAATCAAGCCACCAATATTATCGCTTTGTCCTCCTACATAGGTATGTATTTTAGCGAAACCATCTTGTCCCCCGTTCACTTGAAAAAAGCCTGAAAGGTTCTCTTCTGGTATTTGCCTCGACAACAAATTTATAGCTCCTCCTATATTGCGAGGACCATAAAGTACACTCGATGCTCCCTTATGAACTTCTAACTGCTGAATTCTCCCAAATGTTGGGAAGTAGTATGCGGAAGGAGCTGAATAGGGCGCTGGTGCAGCTAACACATTGTCTTCAAGAACCGTTATCTTCTCACTCCGGTTTTGGCCCGACCCCCGCATTCCTATGTTTGGCCTTAGACCATAACCGTCTTCTTCTAACACATATACACCGGGGACACTCGTTAGTACTCGCATAATGTCAGAGTAATCAAAGGTGGCTAATTCTTTTTCAGCTAAAACCTGAACACTTCCCGGAATATTACTAATGCCATTGGATTTGCCTACAATGGTCAAGCGTTCAATACTATTTGGGCTATTTACTTCTGCCATAGCCGTATGACTAAAACTTACAATTAAACTAATGCTTATCGAATTTTTTACTAATTTAACAATACAATTCATTTTTTTTATACTTAAAAACAACAACAACCAAAACGATAATTATTTAAATAATTATCGACTACACCCTTTAAAACCAGCTTGGGTTATCTAGATAGCGATAAGTCCTTTTATCGACTTAGCTAGACCCCCAGCCTTTATCAACTAACGGCGGTTTCTCGCTGAAGAATGCGTATGAAATACCTTCCACTCTCCATTTACCTTTTAAAAAAGAAACGTTTGGAACACTTTTAACGAAGACTAGTGCTGAAAGTTTCATAATTACGTTTTAATAAATGTATTTAAAGCCAAAATTTGATACCTGCAACAAAAGCAGTATCACGAGTACTTTGCCCACTTAACTTGGCAAAGTCGGCTGTATGACCAAATTTATTTGTCCACTCAACGCCAACATAGGGAGCAAACTGGCGGGTAAACTCATAACGAACACGAAAACCAATAGCACTACTCGATAAACCGCTACCAAGGTTATTTTGGACGTCATCCTTACCGTAAAGCGTCAACTCTGCACGTGGTTGAACAATTAACTTTTGTGTAAGTAATAGCTCATATTCCGCTCTAAGCGATAGTGCTGTATTGCCTTTTTCGCCCAAGTAGGCAGTCATGTCGAGATCAAACCAATATGGAGCAAGCCCCCTCATGCCAAAGGCTAGCCACTGGCGGTTTTCACCGTCCTTGCTGTAATCAAATCGTATCCCCGTTTGTGTATCCCAATATGTTGAAACTGCGTGACTCCATAAAATATCAGTTTGGTTTTCTTCTAAACTACCTTTGCTGAAGTCACCCTCGGTTTTTATGACTAATCTATCAAAAGTAGTGCCGTACCATGCCTGAAAGTCAAATACACCTGCGTTTGTTTGCTCATTATATTCAAGACGATCCCCTAGTAGCGCATAAAATGAATGTTCATCTGCCAAAGTCAGTCGTTTGTCGCTATCGAGTGCATAAGGACCTTCAGTCAATGTTGTACCTGCTGCATAAGCATGAGGGTCTCTAGCATCTTTAGGTGCATCACCACCTTGTGCCTGCATTTTAGAGTCACTCATCTCTGCCATCTCATCTTTTGCAGATACAGATACACTTATAATAGGTAAACCTATTAATAATAATCTTAACGTATTGGTTAGTATTGATGATTTCATGATACAACTACCTCTCTAAACATACCTGCATCCATGTGGAATAATAAATGGCAATGCCATGCCCAACGACCTACGTCATGAGGTGTTGTTAAAAAACTAATTCTTTGCGCTGGTTGCACGGGGATAGTATGGCGACGAACCTGAACATCTCCTTGCTCATTCTCTAAATCGCTCCACATACCGTGCAGGTGCATGGGGTGTGTCATCATTGTATCGTTTTGTAAAATAACTCTTAAACGTTGATTGTGTTTCATGTGAACTGGCGTGCTTTTTCCGAATTCCAAGCCATCAAATGACCAGCTATAACGCTCCATATTTCCAGTTAAATGTAATTCAATTTCAGCTTCTGGCTCTTGCTGGTTTGTAATTCCCTCAAGAGAATGTAAATCTGCAAGTGTTAAAACACGGCGACCATTTTTACGTAAACCTATACCGGGATCATCAAGATTTGTTCTAGGCATATCAACACGCATGTCAACTGAAGCTCCATACTCTGTTTTTGCATGACGCACTTTGGTGCTAGCAACAGCCAATGGGCTTTTAGTTATTCTATGTTTACTATGATCCATCGCCATCGAACCGTGGCCCATTGAGCTATGATCCATTTTTTTAGAATTCATACCCTGCATGTCTGCCATACCAGCCATTGTGGAATGCTCACTGCCTTGGGCCATTTTACCCATCATATCTGTCATCGTTAGCCATTCAACAGGATCTAGAGCAGGTACTGGTGCATCAATATTAGGTGCCACTGATAAAGTTCCTTTAGCATAACCTGAACGATCCATGCTTTGAGCAAAAATGGTATACGCATCATTTTTTGGCTCAACAATCACGTCATAAGTTTCACCGGGGCCAAATCTAAATTCATCTACTGTCACAGGTTCAACATTTTGTCCATCAGCTTGTACAACTGTTAACTTCAACTCAGGTATTCTTACATCAAAAAACGTATTGCTAGCGCCGTTAATAAACCTGAGTCTAACCTTTTCTCCGGCTTTAAACATTCCACGCCAATTTGCCATTGGCGCAGTGCCATTCATTAAGAAAGTCATTGCTGATGCTGATAAATCTGTAAGATCTGTAGGGTTCATTCTCATTTTATTCCACATTTCACGGCGCTGTAGCGCATTTGAAACGCTGCTATTTGAAATGTCATCAAAAAACTCTGGAACGGTAGGTTGATTGAAGTTAAATACATCGCTTTGTACTTTTAACTTACGAAACAAATCCATTGGGTCATCATCTGTCCAATCAGATAATTGGATAACATGTTCACTATCAGCACTAATAATATCCTTTTCTTTTGGTTCAATGATTAATGCACCGTACATACCTGTCATTTCTTGAAAGCCACTGTGTGAGTGATACCAATACGTGCCACTTTGTTGCAGCTTAAATTTATAAACAAAGGTTTCACCCGGCATTATCCCTTTAAAGCTAATACCCGGAACGCCATCCATCTGATACGGAAGAATGATGCCATGCCAATGAATTGAACTCGGTACTGATAATTTATTCGTTACTCTAATCGTAACATCATCACCTTCTCTTAGGCGCAAGGTAGGCGCTGGTATTGAGCCATTTATTGTCGTAGCGGTTCTTACAACACCTGTGAAGTTTACTGGTGACTCACCTATCACCAGATCTATTACTTCCCCACTTAGTTCGGGCACAGTACCTGTTATTGTTCCCTCCACTAAAGATGAAGCAGCGTGAAGAATACTTGGAAAAGCAGCTAATACACCGCCAGCAGCTAATCCTTGTACAAAGCGTCTACGTGGCGTAGAAACTTGATGTAATGGATTGTTATTTCTCATTTTACTCTCCGTTGTTTGACCAATAAATTAATGTGACCAATGAATGTGTTTGATCTTCCATTCACCGTTTTGTTTTTCCAGCACCATCGTTTCCATGCCTTGATAATCGCGCTCTTTACCTTTGTAAGTACCTTTAGTATGACTGCGCGAAGCAGATATAGCGGTATTTCCAAGAATCGTCACTTGATGTTCGAGTGTTTCGCTCTTCATGGCTGCTAAATATTTCATATCCGACAACATATGGTGATGAGCATATTCATCAGCACTTCTTTCAACGCGACCTCCCTCGTAGATGGTGACATCATCCGCTAGCTGTTCTCTCGCTAGCTCCTTATTACCCGTTTCTAGTGCCTGATGAAATGCCAAAACGACTTTTGCGGCAGGTGTATCTACACCTTTAAACAAGCCTTTTCCTTTGTGTTTATCACCGTGCGCGTTTACTGCGAAACTAAACGTCATTAATAAAACGAGTAATATATTTATTGTTTTCATTTTCATTCTCTATCTAGGTTTTAATTTGCTGGACCAACAACACTTGTTAGCCCTGCGGTTACGGTTAAAATGGCAAAAGCAACTATCATTTCTACCGAGATAGATTTAGATAGTGCTTCTCTACCATCGTTATTTTTAAGTTGTGGCACGAGTTTTAATTTATGCTTAGCGGCGATAGCCAATATCGAAATAACGAGAAAGAGCTTAAATAACAAAGTTTGCCCGTAGCTTGAAGTCAACAGCGCTTGAACACTACCGACTAATTGGATAGCTAGCCAAAAACCAGCAACCAGCAATAAACTCACGGCAATACTTGCTTGCTTACCAAAGCTTTCCATCAGCAAATGAAGTTCTGTATTACTTAGTTGTTGGCAAGCCTGTTTAAGTGGGAAAAGCGCCCCAAACCACCAAGTCATGACAAGCACATGGAGTATTAATAACGCTTTTTCGAACAGTCCTAGCTCAGATACATGACCTATTAAGATAAAGGTATAGGCAAGTAATAATAAACTAGACACCAAAACACCTTGTTTTAAGTACTTATTCAGTACAACTGATTTGAACTTGAAAGGAGATGCTAATGCGATTATCGCTAGTGCTAATCCTGTGGCTCGAAGCAAAGCGCCATCACCAATAGACGAGTCCCACATAATAGCCAACATATCAGTGTCCAGTGCCCCTTGAATGCCTTCTTCCGCCATTGCGCCAGTGCTGGAAAAGAACCAAACGCCATTAGCAATCAAAGCTACGACGACTGAAGTCTTTGTACATTTTAGGTTCGCTATTACAACATTATTATGAGATTCGTTATGCTCAAATATTTGCCTGAAAAATGTATAACCAGCAATACAGGCAAAGCCAACGTAAAATACAATTTTGGACAGTACAATAACGGTATTCCAGATAATCATTTCCATAACAAACACTCTTTTATATTGAGAAAATACAAACCTATTGCTTAGTGTTTAACACTAAAGAGGCATAATCACTGTGATACAGCCCATCTGGTTTTTCGGGCAAAGTTATAGCAACGGCTGCAAGCATGACAGCACCCGATACCTGCTCTCCAATAGAAAACATGCCGCGAGAATCAGTTCTATATTGATAAAGCTCTTTCTCAGAGTTTCGTACCTTCACGTCATGATGAGGTAAAGGCTTGCCATCGAGCAGAAGTTGAAAACGATTTAAATCTTCGTTAGCAGTTATAAATTCAAGCTTTTGACCAACAGGTTTCAAACTTAAATCTTGGCTTTTTTTGCAGCTTTTAACGCAAATCAAACTTTTTGTATGTTTGACGTAACTTCTGTGTAATGGAGGCTTGCCCGGTAATGCTCTAAAAGCCTGCTTAATAGATTCTGATGCACCTATTTCCTCCAAATATTCTTCGGTATTTTTATGTTCGATATCACCAGAGCGCTTTTTAGTGCTTATAGCTACCACTCCAAAGCCAGCTTCGCTTGCCTTGAAACTAACGGTTAAAAAAGCTTTACCATCTTTAAATAATGGGCTGGCTACATTTTTTCCATTAAGTTGAACCGTTGACGAAGAAATACGCTCTTGGTTTACGCCCCATGTAAGGTCAGGAAAGCTTAATCCGCTCGCCATTCTAACCTCTACGTTACTATTCATTTCCCAAACACTTTGAATTGGAAGCAAAAATGTCTCGTGAGCCAGAACTGTAGGCAATACAAGCATGTTCAAGGTAACTAATAGTCGAGTAATTACTCGTTTAACTTTTAAGTTTTTAATTATGTTCACTCTAAATTCCCGTGTTCGTTATAAATACTATTCCCAATAATCTTACAGAGTTACTACATTCTCTGAATGATGAGAGCTAATAAAGCAATAAGGGTGCTCTATTAAAAAAGCACCATTACAGCCTTATTTAAACCTGAGTTTGCTAAACATCTGCTAGATGTTTTCAATTCAAAATTAGTGAACCATAAAGCCAAAGCTATCTTTCATTTTGTGCCCATCTTTACCTAAGAAAGTAACATCAACTACATAGTTAGCAGGTGCTAGTTTCGGTAGTTTCCACGTAAATTCGGTATTAGTTTCTTTAGTAGGTTTGAAGCCAAACTTAATCTTTTTACCATGCTTATTTTTCAATGTGATTTTGACTACACGAACCTCTTTGCTAAACCCCAATGTCAATTTTTCTGGAGTCTTCATTAACATTGCATTATCAGCAGGCACACTTTTTTCCAGATGCACATGCGCGAACACCGCACTACTAAAAACAATGCTGATTACGGTTAAAAATTTAATTAATGTTTTCATATTTACCTCTATTTAATTTATGTATTAACGACTAAATTTGTCTTTGAAAATTTGATTGCTGGGTATACCAACATCAGTAATTATTTGTTCCACTTCACTCATCATTGCTTCTGGGCCGCACAAGTAAAATTCTGTTGAAAAGGCTTGTATTCCTTTAACCAAATGATTCAATAGCACCTGCTGCACATAGCCTGAGTGTCCTTCCCACTGCTCTGAAGGGTTAGAAAGTGTAGGAATATAAGAAAAGTTTTTATTCTGCTCACTCAATGAGTTTAACTCATCGCGGTATAGCAAATGTTCTTCAGTTCGCGCACCATAGATGAGTGTCATATCACCTTGAAAATGGTGCTTTTTCAACTGTTCAAAAATAATGGCTCTCAGTGGGGCAAGTCCTGATCCAGCACCAATAAAGATGCGACGAACCTTTTTATTTGAAGTGGCGTAAAAGTCAGAAAAAGGACCTTTTGCGGTTATAGTTTCACCTACTTGAAGTGAACTTAAATAACTTGAACCTATACCTGCTCTAAAACCATCCTTAGCAGTTTGCCAGCGGATATTAAACGTTAACTCATCTGATTCCTCGTCAAAGTTAACTAATGAGTAGTGACGAATTACACCGTCATGAGAAAATCTTCCATGAGAGTAACTTTCCCAGTATTTTTCATAGTTCTCTGGTATATCATCTGGGCGTAAACTATTCATCCCTGCTGGCACTTCAAATTGCATATATGCACCAGCTTTAAATGCCAATCGTTTTCCTGATTTCACTTTAAATTTCAATTCCTTGATAAAAGGAGTAATGAAGTTAGTCGCAACCACAACTAGCTCATGATATTCAATATTGAGATCCGTATTAACTTCAATCGAGCTAACTTCAGAGAACCGATGCTGACACCCTAACCGATAACCTTCCTTTAGCTGCTCATCTGATAAATGTTCCTGCTCAGAAAGTGTGATAGGTAATTGAGTTGAACTTAAGAACATGCATTTGCCACATGTACCGCCGCCACCACAACTTGACGATAGGTATACGTGTGAACTTGCTAGTCCTTCTAATACTGTTGAATTAGCATCTGCTGAGACGTCGGCGATAGTATTTTCATTGGAAAAAGTCACTGATACTTTTTGCCTGTTGCTGCCCCAACTTAGCTTCAGCAAACCATTTTGATACTGTTGTATCAGCCAAGTAACACCAGTAACTGAAAGGAATAGCGTTGCAAAAGCAAATGCAATGATCAACCAATGGTTAAATCCGCCAGAATTGCCATAGTCCATAAAGTGAAGCTTCATCATCAGATCTTTCAATCTGAAATCATCATTGGCATGGCGAAGCACTTGGCCTGTAATACTATCTAAATAAATAGTTGTATTATTCTCATCCTCAACGACAACTTGCCACATAGGATTTTGTTGCCTTACGTGATCAGAAAATGGGGGCTGAGATAACACTGGAGTAGCTAGCTTGCCCTCACCTGAGTAAGAGTTTTTTGCCAAAGTTAGTACTTGTTCTTCAGACAGATTAAATGGCTTTCCTGTTACAGCATCAAATAGCTTTGAGTGGCGTTCTTGGTAGCTATGCTGGCCCTTATCGAACACAAAATGATAGTAAGGCTGATGTAAAATCCATATAAGTTTTACTTCTTGAGGTGCTTCACTAGTAATGTCTTTAATAGGGGTAAAGATAAAGTCTGTAATGTTACCTTCATGATGAGAATGAACTCTAAGCTCATTACCACTGGCTTTACTGTGATCCATCAAATTGAAGTAAAGACCCGTTCCCAACCAAATAAGCAGTTGTAAACCAACAAATAAAGAAAGCCATTTGTGTAACGTTGTATTCAACTTAAATAGTCGCATCAAATGACTCCCTTTTTATTTGGGGAAAGCACTCGATAATAAGTCAATACAGCGCCAGTAATTGCTCCCATTAGACCTAGAGTTGCGACCAAGAACAAAAACCAGTTAGATACGTTTTCTCCATCATCGTAATCCATAATGTGAAAACGCCACATCCAATCAAACAACCTCCAGAAATCATGTCGCTTGGCAACAAGTGCGCCTGTTTGTTGACTGATATAAAATGTCGGCGTGGCGAATTGGTCAAACGTTACTCTCCAAACGGGTAAGTGTCTTGGAGATAACTCAGCAGGCATATCTGTGATTGATTGAATCAGCCTTATGCCGTTGATTTCATGATTCATTGCGTAATGGTATTGCGCGATTTCTTTAGCTTTGACTTCATCAACAGGTGGACGAACAGCCCCAGTTTTAGCGTCAATTGCTACTTTCCCCTGTTCTCCATTAATAAAAGAATACAAAGGGTCGCCCATGCTTTGGGTAAGCGTGACTTGGCTAGCTTCAGAGTAATCAGCAGCAAGCTTTGCAATGGAGTAATCCACACTAGCTAAATCTATTTTGGCTTCCTCACTCTTAGCCAAGGTTTCGCCGTGTATATAGTGAATATCCATAGTCACCATATACACACCAGTAATAGACCAGAACAGAAATTGTATTCCGACAAAAGCCATTAGCCATTTGTGGTACTTCCTAGCTTTTCTAAGCATTGTTTTTTAGCTCCGAGTTAGAAAGTTCCTTGTTAAAGGCGTTTACTTCGGGCTTTTTAACGATTGAATAAATCGCGGGTAAAACAATTAGAGTTAGCAGGACTGCACTTGTCATCCCACCTACCATTGGTGCAGCAATACGACTCATTACCTCAGAGCCTGTTCCTGTACCATATAAAATAGGCATTAGGCCGATAATGATTGTCGCTACTGTCATCATTACAGGACGAACACGTAATCCAGCACCGTGCAATAAGGCATCTTGATATTCATCTTCTGAGATGAGTTCTGCTCGCTCTTTCGCTTTTTCCTTAAGTTCAGCGAGCGCCTGATTGAGATATACCAACATTATTACGCCAATCTCAACAGCTACTCCAGCCAGAGCAATAAAGCCTACACCAACTGCTACAGAGAAGTTAAAGCCTTCTAAATACATCAGCCATAAGCCACCGATCATCGCCATTGGCAAGGTCACTATGATGATCGCAACCTCACTAAACGCTCTGAAATTCAAATAAAGCAAAATAACAATTATGGCGAGCGTCAATGGAACAACATAAGTTAGCTTGGCCTTCGCTCTTTCCATATATTCATATTGGCCAGCCCACGTAATTGAATATCCTGCTGGTAATATTAGGTTGTTGGCTAAGTGTTTTTTTGCACTTTCAACATAAGTACCAACATCAACGCCCTCTATATCAATGAATGTCCAGCCATTAATACGAGCATTTTCGCTTTTAATCCCCGGAGGGCCTACTTCTACTTTTATTTCAGCTACGTCACCTAGTGCGATGCGTTGTCCATTTGGAGTGACAACAGGCAAGCGCGACAACTGCTCTGGAGAGTCACGATAATCTTGTGGGTATCGCAAGTTGACAGGATAACGCTCTTGACCTTCTACTGTTTGAGTGACATTCATCCCACCAATAGCAGTTGAAACTACTTGTTGTACGTCATCGATGTTTAATCCAAAACGACTTGCTTTCTCACGAGAAATATCAACTTTTATATATCGTCCACCTGCAACTCGTTCAGAATAAACTGAAGCTGTCCCTGTCACCTCTGGTAACAATTGCTCTATTTGTTGCCCTATCTCTTGAATCGTATTTAAATCAGCTCCTGCTACTTTAATACCTACTGGCGTTTTAATACCTGTTGCCAACATATCAATACGAGTTTTGATTGGCATAACCCAAGCATTCGTCAAGCCCGGAAACTTAACCAACTTATCAAACTCAGCTTTTAGAGATTCTGTTGTAACTCCCTCACGCCACTCTTCTTGAGGCTTCAACTGAATGAAGGTCTCAATCATAGTTAAAGGCGCGGGATCAGTTGCAGTTTCAGCTCTTCCGACCTTACCAAATACAGTTTCAACTTCAGGCACTGTTTTAATTAGCTTGTCGGTTTGCTGTAGAATCTCTCTTGCCTTACCAATAGAGATCCCCGGATATGTAGTCGGCATGTACATTAAATCTCCTTCATCTAGAGGAGGAATAAACTCGCTACCAATCTTATCAACAGGCCAAAAACCGACGATAGTCACTAATATTGCTGCTACAATTGTCGATTTTGGAAACTTCATTACTTGCTTTAAAACAGGCATGTAAATAGCAATTAGCAATCGGTTTAACGGATTTTTCTTTTCTGAAACAATTTTGCCTCGAATAAAGTACCCCATTAATACAGGCACCAATGTTATCGCTAAGCCTGCTGATGCAGCCATTGCATATGTTTTTGTGTAAGCAAGAGGAGAGAACATTCTTCCTTCTTGCGCTTCCAAAATAAATACAGGCAAGAATGAGACTGTAATGATGAGCAAACTAAAGAATAATGCAGGACCGACTTCACTTGCCGCCTTTGAGACTATTTGCCAACGATTTTCATCTGTTAGCGGTGTCTTTTCCATATGCTTATGCATATTTTCAATCATCACTATTGCGCCATCTGTCATCGCACCAATTGCAATAGCGATACCACCTAATGACATAATATTCGCATTGATACCTTGCATATGCATGATGATAAATGAAGCTAAGATGCCAATAGGTAGAGTGACAACTGCAACAATCGAAGATCGCAAATGAAACAGAAATGCAACACATACAATCGCGACGACAGCAAGCTCTTCGAGCAATTTACTCCATAGGTTTTCTACCGCCTCTCCTATTAAGCCAGAGCGATCATAAACCGTAACTATTTCAACTCCTTCGGGTAAACCTTTTTTTAACTCTTCTAATTTGGCTTTTACTCCATCAATGGTTTTTTGTGCGTTTTCACCAAAGCGCATAACAACCACACCACCAACAACTTCTCCTTCACCATTAAGTTCAGCGATGCCCCGTCTCATTTGTGGACCTAAGTTAACTTCTGCCACATCGCCAATAGTAAGCGGCGTTCCTTGTTCGTTCACACCGAGAGGGATCAACTCTATATCTGAAATACTTTTGATATAGCCAGTAGCGGTAACCATGTACTCTGCTTCAGCCATTTCAACAACAGAGGCACCTGTTTCTTGGTTACCACGCTTAAGGGCCATTTGAATGTGACTAAGTGGTATACCGTAGGCTCTTAACTTATCGGGATCGACTTGTATTTGATATTGTTTAACCATTCCACCAACGGCAGCAACCTCTGACACTCCGGGGACAGTTTGCAATTCATATTTTAAGAACCAATCTTGAATACTACGCAATTGGCTAATATCCAAGTTGCCCGTTTTATCTACAAGAGAATATAGGTAAACCCAGCCAACACCTGTCGCATCTGGCCCTAGTTGTGGACGCGCACTAGCGGGTAGTGAAGGGGCTACTTGACTTAAATATTCAAGTACTCTGCTCCTTGCCCAATATAAGTCAGTGTCTTCGTCAAAGATGACGTAAACAAATGAGTCACCAAAAAATGAATAGCCACGAACAGTAACAGCGCCGGGAACAGACAACATTGCAGTTGTCAGTGGATAAGTAACCTGATCTTGAACAACTTGCGGTGCCTGACCGGGGTAATTCGTTTTAATTATTACTTGAACGTCAGATAAATCTGGTAGTGCATCAACAGGCGTATTCTTTATTGAAAATAGCCCACCACCAATCAAAATTAAGGTAGCTAAGATAACGAAGAAGCGATTGCCTATCGACCATCTAATAATTGATTCAATCATCATTTATCTCCCTACTTAATGGTTTGAGTGGTCAACAGCACTTTTTTGTTCATGCTCGTGTTGATCATCTGATTCAAGGGAGATTTCTGTGATAACCAAATCCTCTCTCACCTCGAAAGTAAAAATGACGTTATCACCAACGTTGAAATCAACTATTTCTATGTTGTCCTCGACGATAAAATCCATCGTCGCAGCAGGTCTATCCCATTTATCTATTGGGCCTCGGCTAATATTTAGAATCCGTGTATCAGTATCAATCGTATTGATTAGACCTGATACTGTTGCAAAAGATACTTCTTCACTCATATCAGCAGACTCATTCATGATATGAACTCCAGTAATTTCATATCCACCATCTTCGGTTTTACTCACCTCAAAGTGCAAAGATTGACCAGACTTTAATGAGTCAATATCGACTTTTTCAGCTACAGTAAAATCCATAACCATCTCAGGCCAATCCCAAGCTTCAGCAGGGCCGTGACTGATATTAACCATGCGGTGCCCAGCCATGACACTATTAACATCACCTTGCATCCAAACAGAGTTAGGTACTTCATCATGAGTCATTCGTTTAAAGTCAGAGCTTTTACTTGATTCAGAATCAATCAAGAATTGAGCTGATGTCACCACAACATCATCTTCATTAAGCCCGTCTAAAATTTCGATATTGTTGCTATCAACCCGACCGATGGTTACTTCAATTGATTTAAACTGCCCTTCACCTAAAGCAAGTACTACCCTATCTTGTTTACCTGTCCTAATAACGGCTTCTTTAGGCACGAGTATGGTGTTATCAGCTTGATTAGCGTGAATAGAGACTTGTGCAAACATGTTTGGTTTTAGCTGGTAATCTGTGTTGTCGAATTTCAATCGCACTCTGAGTGTGCGTGTTTTACTGTTCAATGTTGGATAGACATAATCAACGACACCAGCCCAGTCCTCACCAGGTAAATAGTCAAGTGTCATTGATACTGGCAGACCTTTTTTAATCAGGGCGGCATCCCGTTCAAACACCTCTGCTTCAACCCAAACTTGATCTAACTGACCAATGCTTAGAAGAGTATTACCCGGTTTGACGTAGAAGCCTTCTCTAACTTTCAGGCCATCAACAACACCCGCCTGAGGGGAGTAAAAGGTGATGGTTTGCTGAACCTTTCGGGTCTTTTCTAGCTTTTGAATGAAGTCTGATGAAAGCTGTAACGCTTTAAGGCGATCTTTCGCCGCCGAAATTAAGGAACTATTATTGCGCTTTAACGCTATTAACAGCTCTTCTTGAGCATTAACCAACTGAGGAGAATAAAGTGTGTACAGAGGCTGCCCTTTCTCTACAGGATTACCTGCGGCTTTGACATAGAGTTTTTCAATCCAACCATCAACACGTGGGTGGATGTGAATTAGCTTATCTTCATCATATTGAACGTAACCTACCGTTGATATTTCAGTATGCATATTTTTCAGTTCAACAGGTGCAGTGCGAACCCCAAGGTTATTCACAACATGAGGCGCAATTTTTACTGCTCCGGGGCCAAAGTCGTCACTAGATGATTCTTCTTCATACACGGGGATTAAATCCATCCCCATAGGCGACTTACCGGGCTTGTCCCGGCGGTAATTAGAATCCATCGGTGCAACCCAATACAGCGGTTTTTTCTCTGCTGATGTAGCTTCATTGCCATTGCTGCTTGAACCTGTACCTTGATATAAACTTAATGCTCCAGCACCTAGTGCTGCCCCAATGATGATGGCAATAACTGTTTTTGTATTCGTTGACATTATTTTTCTCCAAATTGATGATTGGATAAGTGCTGAGTGTGCATTGGCTTATGTTCAGCATTTGATTTAGATTGAGTATGCGCAAAGAAATAGTTGATGCGAGCAACTGTTTTAAGGGCATCAACATCAATTCTTAAGGCTGATATTCTGGCATTTAATTCTGCGATTCTTGCTCGAACAACTTCGGCAAAATCACCATCATCGTTGGTGTATGCCGTCAAAGACGCTTCCGCTTGGTCATGAGTTTGTTTAAGGAGTTGTTCTTGATAGATAGATTGTCTATCAGATAAGCGTTTAAGCTGTCTAAGCTCCTTTTCCACCTCACTGATCATTTGTTTTGTCAGCAATAACTTCTCGGTTTTAACCGCTTCTGATTCAGCAATAGAAGCTGCAACTTGCTTATCTTGCCTATTTTCTGTGAACAACGGTAAGTCAAACGTTACCCCAACGGAAAATAAGTCAGCTCGGTTATCACCAGAAGGCATATTGTCACGATAGGCATAGCTTGCATTGACACCCCATTGCGGCTCATATTGCTGTTTAGCTAATTCAACACCTTTTTCTGAAGCTTTGCGTTTCACATCAATTGCCAGTATTGCTGGATGATTCGCAAGTTCCTGAGCCAATCGATTTCGTGAGTAATTAGATGCTTTAAGAACGGTTGGATTCTTTAATCGAATCGAAGGCAATTCTTTTGAAACGCTAAACTCTAGTGGTTGTGCATCAAAGTTGAATGATTCATTTAAGCGAGCAGAATCGTAAATATGAAGCCACTCATTAAGACGAGCGATTGTCGTTTCTAGTTTCTGCTTTTGCGAAGTTAATCTGTCATCTAACTGCACGATTTCCAACTGAGCACGAATAACATCTTGCTGTCTGGTTTTACCAACAACGTTTGAGTAGCTAGCTTTAGCCACCTCCGCCATCTGCTCAAAAAGCGCCCAATCCGATTCAATCAATTTAATGGTTTGTTGGGCTAAGTAGACATCTAACCAGAGCTGTGACACTTGGCTTTTCAACTTCGCTTTACGATTCTCGCGTAGCAGTGGAAATTTCGTGGACTCTATTTTTAACTGGTCTTGTTTGATCTCTAGGCTATCTCCTCTCGGAAACATTTGAGAGACGCCAACCTTTAGCTGAGTCATTCCTTCCTGATCTAAATCCCAAGTATCTGTTGGTACATTCATTATCCCTAGAGATACTTTCGGATCAGGCAAAGTACCTGAAGCGATACTTCTATTTTCAACCGCACTTTGTTTCAATCGGCTACCATGAAGCCAAGGATCATTTTCCTGAGCTAAAGTGATAGCTTGTTCGAGTGACACTACTTTCTCAGCCTGAGCTGAGAATACAGATAAGCCGAGTATTAGTGCAGTTGAAAGTGAAGTAAGGTTTGAAGCGTTCAATTTCATTAGAATTGCTCCTCGTATGTTTTAACTTTTGCATAGACTTCGCTCGTTCCATCTTTGAATAGAATTAACACGTTGTATGGCATAAAGCGGTCACCGACTTCCATACCGGGAGAGCCAACTGGCATTGCTGGAACTGAAAGCCCAATCGCATTCGGGTGCTCTTCTGATAAGAACTGCTGAATAAATTTAGCGGGTACATGACCTTCAAAGGCAAATCCATTTCTGCTCACTGCCGTGTGGCAGGAGCGGTAATTAGGCTTAATACCATACTTAGTTTTGATATTGCCGATGTTTCGGAAATCTTTGGAATGCGCAACGATCCCTTCGTCTTCAATATGAGTTATCCATTTTTTACAACACCCACAAGTAGGGGTTTTATAAACGATTAACTCCAAAGGTGTTACGTCGTTATTGTGTGCATGTTTATGTTCATTAGCGTTTGCAAACGCAGGTGAAAGCAGCATTACAACTGCTATTTTTAAATACTTATTGATCACTTTTGCCCCCAGACATCGCTGGAAAATAGCTATAGCGCTACGACGCTATATTGACTAACAGAAAAATTAATTACTTGTGCGTGAAATTTGGACGCACTAATCCTATATTAGGCAAAAATTGGTGGACGATAAAGGGAAGTGGAAATTGAATGAGGTTGTTTAGATTGCAGAGCAGCTACAGATTCACTCAATATTTGAATATCTGTCGAATCAAAACTGGAATTTAGGACTGTAGTAGATGAACAAGCATTTGCAGGACAAACACATTCAACATCACAACAATCTTCTGATTGACCATTACTGCTTTTATTCATATCACCATGATTCATTCCTTCATGATGACTCATTTTGGAATGATCCATGTTCATGTGTGATTCGTGAGAACCTGATGACATTTCGCAAGACATAGCAGAATACGCAAATGCTTGCCCTACAAAGGCAACCAGCATAAGCGTTATTACTAAGACTTTTGAAAATGCTTTAGACATAAAATTCTCATAAAAATATACACCTCTATGCTAATGCAAATTTTCGAATAAGTAAATTGATGTCATGTAAATATTTTTGAATATTTGACTATCGTCAATTTTTGAAAGGGGAACATGTAACATTAATAATCTCGTTTGACTGTTAGTAGTCAAAAGTTAAACCGTTGCGCATAATTGGAACATCTATAAGTCCAACTAGTTTATCTTGTAATGCATATAGATCCCCGTCAAATTAATTGATATACAGCGAAGGAGTATGCTCACTTATTGATAAACATTACGTCCTTAATGACATAAATTTAATGTCCCGTAAGCTCAAAATGGTCACGTTAGGTGCTCACGATACAAGCGGCAAATCTCTCTTGTCAGTAGAGTGAGTTTTGCCGGGGAACTCAAATCTGTTCGTGAGGGTAAGAAAATAAGTATTAATTAGTCTGTATCAATAATTAAGGTGAGTTAAAACCGAGTCTTTTGTATTCACTTTAGCTATCTAATGACTTAATTATCCCACACTCTTCAATGGTATTATCAGAATTACACGTACTAGCCATTTGTTGTAATTCGTTTTTTAAGGCTTTTAATTCTTTCATACGTTTATTTACTAAAGCTAATTGTTGCGCAATCAGCGCATTTACACTTGAGCAACTTTCTTCTGGTTTATTTTTTAGGTCGATAAGACGTTTGATATCAGTAAGAGAAATATCGAGACTGCGACAATGTTTTACGAATTCTAATTGCTTCAAAGCAGTAACGTCATACAATCTGAAGTTACCTTCTGTACGCTCTGGATCAGAAAGTAATCCTTCTCTTTCATAGTATCTGATAGTTTGTATAGAACAGCCGGATGTTTTCGATAATTCACCTATTTTCATAATATTTTCTTTTTAAACTTGATTCTATAGTTACTATAGGTTTTACACTTGAATTATACAAGCAAGGCGGAGTTAAAAAATGAGCGGTTGTGGCTATAAAGTAGAATTAAAAGATGACCAACAAAAAACTGTGTTTTATGGGCTTTTAGCTACAAATACCACGATGTTTGTATTTGAAATTGGTTTAGGTTGGTTATCTGAATCAATCGCATTAATTGCTGATTCTTTAGATATGCTAGCTGATGCAATCGTCTATGCCATTGCCTTATATGCCGTGGGGAAGTCAACCCAACATAAAGCTAATGCAGCATTAGTAAGTGGTTATTTCCAATTGGGGTTAGGGGTTCTAATTCTTCTCGATATAGCTAGACGACTAGCTGGAGAAAGTGAGCCTCACTCTTGATTTATGATTGGAGTTGGTTCTGTGGCTTTAATCGCTAATGTCATTTGTTTGATGCTTATACGAAAGCACAATAATGATGAAGTACATATGAGGGCTAGCTGGATATTTTCAGCTAATGATGTGATCGCAAACCTTGGTGTCGTATTCGCTGGCATACTTGTCATGGTGCTAGAACAGCGCTGGCCTGATATTGTCATTGGTAGCATCATTTCAATGTTAATTCTTCGAGGTGCTTACAGGATATTAACGGATACCAAACAAGAATTAGTATCGGCTCAATATACATCTGAAGTATCAGATAAAAATAAACAATCAACCTGCTGCAATTCAAAGTAAGGAAGCTCTTATGAATCAAGAATATCTAGAAAAAACTGAGATAGTTAATTTTGAACACCTCACTATCCAATCATTAATAACAGAGCGAAAATGGCATGAGCTTGATGACTACAACAAGATTGCACCACTTATCAGTCTGTAAAAGACGAAATACTATTTTGCTATAACGAAAGCGACGATATTTCCGCAAGTGAAGTTTTATCTGACGGATACGGGCAATGTAACACTAAGGGCAACCTTTTAATGGCCTTATTACGTGGATTAGGAATTCAGTGCCGATTTCACGGGTTTACAATAGATCAGCAATTACAAAAAGGAGCTATTCCAACTTACGTATTTTGGTTAGCGCCTAAATACATAATTCACAGTTGGGTTGAAGTTTACTTTGAAGAGCGTTGGATCAATTTAGAAGGCTTTATTTTAGATGATAAATATCTAACTTCGTTACAACAGAAGTTTAATCAAATAAAAGATAATTTCTGTGGTTATGGTGTTGCAACAAAATGTTTATCATCTCCAGATACAGATTGGCGCGGAACCGACACCTAATAAATTTCAATGTCGCTAATCTAAGAAAAAGTAAAGCGTTGGAGGTACAAAATGCATAGCCATAGTCATCAACATGGAACAGACGAAAGGATTGGTTGGGCGTTTTTTCTGAATGTTACCTTTACGATCATCGAGTTTATTGGTGGTTGGCTTACCAATAGTACGGCTATTATGGCTGATGCGGTGCATGACTTGGGTGATAGTTTATCTATAGGCTTTGCATGGGTATTAAGTCGCTTTTCAAACAAAGCAGCACCAGATAAATACAGCTATGGTTATCGCCGACTTACACTATTCGGCGCTTTGGTAAATGGCATTGTATTGGTTATTGGCTCAATTTGGGTTTTGTTTGAAGCAATACCAAGGCTAACCAACCCTGAAATGCCTGTAGTTGAAGGAATGTTAGGGTTAGCGATACTCGGTGTTGCCGTAAATGGATATGCCGTTTTCAAATTAAAAGCTGGGGAAACTTTAAACGAAAAAGTACTAACTTGGCATTTACTTGAAGATATTCTGGGTTGGGTTGCAGTTCTTATTGTTTCAATCGTATTGTTATTTGTAGAATTACCAATATTAGACCCACTGTTATCAATTGGCTTTACATTATTTATCTTGTTCAATGTTTTCAGAAATCTAAAATCTACACTTGTCTTGTTTCTTCAAGCCGCACCGGATGAACAAACTCAACAAAGTATCAAACAATCTCTTATTAAATTACCTGAAGTTAATGACGTTCATCATATACACTTTTGGTCATTAGATGGAGAGAGTCATGTATTAACGGCGCACTTGGAGTTAGCTCAAGATTTAGATATAGATAAACTTATCGAGCTTAAACAAGAAATATCGATAGAGCTTTCATCATATAATTTGTCACATACAACAATTGAATTTGAATTCCCTAATGAAAATTGTCGAGATACAATGTCTAAACTTTAAGCTTTCCGTCCTTTAGCCTTAAAAAAGCAGCTTAATTTTAATAGCGAATTAAGCTGCTAGGCTTTACTTATATATCATTTGAAAGTTGCTTACTACTACCTGAGCCATGTACCCATTGGTATAAAACTGGCAATACAAATAAAGTTAAAATGGTCGAAGATATGATGCCTCCGATGACCACGGTAGCAAGTGGACGTTGCACCTCTGCACCAATGCCTGTGTTTAAAGCCATTGGTATAAAACCTAAACTTGCCACTAGGGCTGTCATCAATATTGGTCTAAGACGAACAATAGCTCCCTCTACAATAGCTAAATAAAGATCGCCTTTTTCGTGCCATAAATCGCGAATAAAAGCCAACATAACTAAGCCGTTTAAAACAGCTACTCCTGACAGTGCAATAAAGCCAACACCTGCTGAAATTGAAAGAGGCATATCTCGAAAATAGAGCGAAAATACCCCGCCAGTTAAAGCCAAAGGCACACCACTAAAAATGATCAAGGCATCTTTAATCGAACCAAAAGCAATAACTAAAATACCCAATATAACAACCAATGTAATAGGCACAACCAGACTCAGTCGCTTACTTGCCGACTCAAGTTGCTCAAATGTACCTCCATAATCAAGCCAATAGCCTGCTGGAACTTCACCCTCACTACTTATTTTGGCCTTAACTTCCTTCACAAAACTTCCTAAGTCCCTGCCACGAACATTAACGGTAACTACAACTCTGCGTTTTCCATTTTCTCGGCTAATTTGTGCTGGCAATGACTCCGATTTGAGTAATGCAACTTCTTCAAGAGGTACATAATTACCGTTGCCAAGCGGAAGTGGTAATGACTTCAACCCTTCAATATCCATTCTGATTAGTTCAGGGAGGCGCACCACTAATTCGAATCTGCGATCACCTTCATATATAATTCCGGCTGACTCTCCTCCTATTGCAGCCGCTACCCAATCTTGAAGCTGAGTTACATTTAACCCGTACCTTCCCAAAGATTCTCTTTTAGGAAGAATTGATAACGATGGTATTCCTGTAACTTGCTCCATACGTGCATCGGCAGCTCCATCAACTGTTTTGACAATATTGAGTATATCGTTAGCAGTAAATAACAATTGATCCAAATCATCCCCGAATACCTTTATACCTAGATCTGCTCGAACACCAGAAATCAACTCATTAAAACGCATCTGGATTGGTTGAGTAAATTCATAATTATTTCCGGGAATACTTTTTAATGCCTCTTCCATTTCTTCAACAAGTTCACTCTTCGCCTTTGTTGGTTCGCTCCACTCACTTCGAGGTTTTAAGATGACAAAAATATCAGCAATGCTCGGTGGCATTGGATCTGTCGCCACTTCAGGCGTCCCTATTCTAGAAAAGACTTTATCAACTTCAGTAAAAGCTTTTATTCTCTGTTCTAATACTTCCTGCATTTCAACAGACTGATCTAGACTGGTTGATGGTATTCTTAAAGCCTGCACGGTTATATCGCCTTCATTTAACTGCGGGACAAACTCTGTACCCAGCGTTGTCGCTATCCACAGGCTATACCCCATTAAAGCAATTGATATTGATACAATGACCCAGCGAAATTTTAATGCCAGAATTAATAGTGGCTTGTACACAGATTTTGTTGAACTGATCACAACACTTTCTTTTTCACTAATCTTACCTTTCATAAACACTGCGACGGCAGCAGGCACGATAGTAACTGACAAGATCATTGCAGAAATTAAAGCCATGACTACTGTTGCTGCCATTGGGTGGAACATCTTGCCTTCTACACCTGTGAGCGTGAAAATCGGTATATAAACTACTGTGATAATGGCAACACCAAATAAGCTGGGTCGTATAACTTCAGAGGTCGCTTCGAAAACGGTATTGAGTCGTTCTCTTAAATCTTGCCTATGCCCATTGTGTTGAGCTTCAGCAAGACGACGAACTGAGTTTTCGACGATAATGACGGCACCATCGACGATTAAGCCAAAATCCAATGCGCCTAAACTCATCAAATTTGCAGAGACGCCTGTTTTTACCATACCTGTTATTGTCATCAACATTGATAAAGGTATTACCGCCGCAGTAATTAGGGCAGCACGTAAATTCCCCAATAATAGAAATAGAACTACAACGACTAAAAGTGCCCCTTCAACAAGGTTTTTTGTCACTGTTGCAATTGCCTTATCAACGAGCGTTGTACGATTATAAACAGGCTCTGCTATTACACCTTTAGGAAGAGATGTTTGAATTTGTTTAAGCTTATTTTCAACTTCCAATGCAACTGTGCGAGAATTTTCGCCAATCAACATCATAGTGGTGCCCAAAACGGTTTCAATGCCGTTTTGAGTTGCGGCCCCAGTTCTAAGCTCTTTACCAATGGCGACACTGGCAACATCACTAATTCTTACAGGAATGCCATTATCTTTTTTAACAACAACATTGAGAATTTCATCAATTTTAGCAAGTTGACCTACAGAACGAACAAGCACTTGTTCCCCATTTTGCTCTATATAACCCGCTCCACGGTTATCGTTACTATTTCGCAACGCGTTAGACAAGTCTTCAAAGCTTATTTGATGATACAACAACTTCTCAGGGCTTGGAGTGATATGATATTGCTTGTTATATCCTCCAATACTATTGACTTCAATGACCCCTTTAACTTGGGCCAATTGAGGCTTTATGATCCAGTCTTGTATTTCTCTTAATGCTATGGCCGTATATTCTTTACCATTAGGCATTCTTGCATCAGGTGAAGCTTGCACGGTATACATAAAAATTTCGCCAAGCCCTGTCGAAATCGGCCCCATTTCAGGTTCCAATCCATTAGGAAGAACACTTTTAATCGCCCCTAATCTGGCATTGATTAAATTTCTTGCGAAGTAAATGTCTGTCCCTTCCTCAAAGATGACAGTTACTTGAGACAAGCCATATCTTGACAGAGATCGAGTGTGAGATAGCTTTGGCAACCCAGCCAATGCTGTTTCTATCGGAAACGTTATCCGTTGTTCAGCCTCTAAAGGGGAATAACCGGGGGCAGACGTGTTAATTTGTACTTGCACGTTGGTAATGTCAGGAACTGCATCAATAGGGAGTTTTTGATAGCTCCATAAGCCAACACTAACAATGACAAACAGCATACTTAATATTAGATAGCGCCTATTTATAGCTAGACGCAGAATTGATTCAATCATCTTACGTCTCCTAATCGTCGTCTTCTACTTCAGATTTTAAAATATCCGCTTTAATCAAAAAGCTATTTTTACTTACATACTCAGAACCTTGTACAAGTCCATCGATAACTTCTATGTGATTTTTGTCTGAACGGCCCAATATTAACGGTGTAAATTCGTATTCTTCACCTTCTTTAACGAATACACCTAGCTGCCCACCTAGTTCTTGTAATGCAAGCTTTTCGATTGCTAAGTCAACGTCGAATTGATTTGTCGTAATATATCCTTTTAACAGTTGGCCTGAAGAAAGGTTAAATTTTGTATTATCTAAAAGTGCTCGAACAAAGACGAATGGCTGATCTTTAGTTGGAATAATATTGGTTACTGTTGAGGTGATTACCTCCCCATTAAATTCAATTTCGATTTCTTGACCGACCTCAACTTTAATAAAATGAGTAGCAAAAACTCTAAATTCCGCCCACAGCGTATCGACATTGGCTATTTCAAATAAAATTCGTTGTTGTGTTGTTGCTCCAACATTCCCATTTCTTTGTATAACTAAACCTGATACCGGAGACCTTACCTCGTAGGTATTTAAACTTTCATTCGATTCAATAACAGCTAGAAGATCTCCTTTTTTTACCTTATCTCCAATAGTGTAATTAATCGTCTTTATAACGCCATTGTATCTAGCGTTTATCTGAAACAGTTGCTCTACCCCTATGGTTGTCTTACCATAAACAGAAATTTCTTGATTAAGTCTTCTAGGTGATAACCTAGTTGTTTCTATGCCTACTTTTTCCGACATCTCGTTTTTTATTTTACTTATACTCTCTTCGGAGTCCTCATCACTTGCCCAAACCAATTGAGACAGCGACGAAATCCCTACAAAAATAAATAATGCAATTAAATAGTTTTTCATTTTTTTTCCTAAGTAATTCGATTATCGGTCGAATTAAAAATCAATTTTTAAATTAAAGTGATAACGCTTCATTCGTTAATTTTTCAATCTCGGCCCCGTAAAACAAAGCAGCAGAAGCAGCATCAATCAGCGTGCGACGAGCGTTTAGTAGTTCTTCTCTAGCTGATACATAGTCAAGATAGCCATTACGACCTTTTTGATAAGCAATTTGGGTATCATCTAGTGCCTGATCTAACATTGGAATTACCGACTGTCTTAGTGCATTTGTCGTCAAAATAGCTTGCTGCCTATTCGAGTATGCTCGCAGCAAATGATTTCTAAGCTTTAATTTCGTTACATCTTTTTCAATGGCAACTTGATCACGCTCAGCTAAGGCACTCGCGATTGCTCCTGAGTTTCGCTTGTCAGCAAATAACGGTAGGCTAAAGCCTGCGACTAAGGCAGTATCATTACTTTCTTGAGAGCGTCTAACCCCTACAGACCACTGAATATTGGCAGTTGACTCAGTTCTGGCTAAACGCAACTCAGCTTCCTTAAGTCGCTCCTCATTGGCGTAAATTTGAATGGCAGGATTTGTTTCTAACTTTGCAAAAAGCGTCTCAAAATCACTATCATTTCCAAATTGAAATAAATCACCTGTTACCTTCGAGAAGTTCAGCGTTGATTCTCCCCAAAAAGCGGCTAAAGACAGCCTTAAATATTCTAGGCGTTTCTTTTCTGATTGAGAGGTTAGCTTAGCTTGGGCAATCGCTGCCCTCGCTCGCTTTACCTCAGCATTAGGGGTTGCTCCTGCACGATTACGTTCATCAACAACATTGAATGCTTCTTGAGCTAGGCTTAACGCATTATCGGCTAATAAGACTCTTTCTTGTGAGGCGAGCACTTCGATAAATTGTTGAGTAACTTGAGCTATCAAATTTAACGCCTCAACTTCCGTTTTAGCATTCAACAGCTTTTTAGAATTAGAAATAAGTCCAATTCTTGCAGAACGCTTATCTCCCATTTCAATCACGGAAGAAAGAGCAATCGTTAATTCAGCACTATCAAATTTATTGAAATCACCTGAACCTACAAAGTTCTCAGCTTCTACTTCAAGCTCAAATGCCGGATTTAAGCTTGCTGTTTGTTCTTGTCCAATTAAAGCTTGTTGCTTGAAATCAAATATTTTTAACTCTGGATTTTGCTTGAGTGTCCAACGTATTGCCTCTTGTAGATTAAGCTCCTTTTCAAAAGCGTTAACATTAAATGTTAAAAGCGAAATCATTAAGCACGCAAAATATTTATACCGAGGTGTTATACACCTCACCTTAGCTACCTTTCGGTGCGGTGATACATTAAGTCTCATGTATACTTTCCTATTAATTTTATTCTATAAAACTGTGGGAGTAGAAGATGGCTCTACCTAATTCTTGGGGGAATCTAAGCTAGTTTTGGTGGTCGAAATGGCAAGGATATATAACCTTTTTGCTCGCTAGAAACTATGGTCTCAGCAAAAGGAAAATCAATCACTTGGTTAGGCTCGGAAGGCACATCTGTATATATGAATAATTGGCAACAACAAAAATTGCACTCATCTACTAACGAGCTGCTATTCTGGAGCTGAGTAAGCTCCGTAGCTTCTGTTGATTGCTCTAAAACATAAGAAGAATTTATTGGCGAAAAAAAAGAAAGATCATCAAAATCATTCGGCGAACAAATCACAGAATGTGCTGCAATTAATAACAGCATCACATATGTTAAATATGTTGTGTAACTAGGTAAGCGTAGAAAGGTCATTTCAAGTCTAACATGCTTTAATCAATCTAACTGTCCCTAATACAGTAGGGATAGCATCTTGTTCATAAACGTTGACAAACCCCGCTTCTACTATCAATGACGGGAGGTATCCATCAACATTATCTTTTGTCGTTTTAAAACCATCTAAACATTGAACTATTAAGAATAATGCTCGTTGTAAAATGGAGGTCGGCTTGCCCCAATCAGCAATGTACAATACCCCGCTCGGTTTGAGCGCTCTACGAATTTCTTTTAGTGTTGCTATTTTATCTAAACGAGTAAGGTGGTGAAAAAACAAACTCGAAACAGCTATATCATAAGAGTTTTCACCAAAAGGCATATCTTGACCAAAACCTTGTATCAGCGAAATATTAAGTACTTTCTCACTGAGTTTTTTTCGAAGAATATCTAATGCTGTTTGGTCAGCATCCAAGCCTGTCACCTTAAAATGAGGAAAATTTTCAGCAATTGTTTTCGTTAATGTTCCTGTACCACAGCCCACATCTAGCAGTTCATTTCCTTTGGTTTGAGCTATTTTCTTCACAATTAAACTTTTAAAAAATTTTTCTCGTGTAGTAATTGCAACGATTCTGTCATAGTAACGAGTCAACCAGTGAAAACGTAACGGAGGTATATAAGGTGTATTTTTTTTCATTGTAAATTTCCCTGTCTTGATACTGAATACGTTGCTTTCAAACAGTCATGAATAATGGCTATTAGTACTTTAACTGTAGAATTCGGCGTGCGCCGTTCAATACAACAAGGGAAATTATTAACCCGATAACTAAGTCTGGATAACGGCTATCTGTCAGCGTCACGAGAAGGCCAGCTAAGATAACACCAACATTTGCAATAACGTCGTTGGCTGAAAATATCCAACTCGCTTTCATATGAGCACCATCTTCTTTATTTCTATAAATTAAAAACAAACAAGCCACGTTAGCAATTAGAGCGACCCCACCAAATATCATCATCAACGATGAAATCGGTTCACTCCCATAAATAAAGCGCCGAATTACCTCACTTAAAGCTCCAAGCGCTAAAATAACCTGCAATAATCCAGATATATGTGCTGCCCTTAATTTCAGGCTAACTGTCCTACCAACAGCATATATAGCTAGTCCATACACAGCAGCATCCGCAAACATATCCAAAGAATCCGCAATGAGTCCGGCAGATTGAGCAATAACTCCGGCGACCACTTCAACAAGAAACATAACTCCGTTAATCAATAACAGCCATCTAAGTGCTGACATTTCACTTGCTTTGTTTGATTGATCTAACTTTCTCGCTTTTGCAGCTTCTTTACTGCAACTTTCACTTGTTGATTCTAGTGAAGCACCTAAATTGAGAGATTGCACTTTGTTAGTAATCTCATCTAAATTGTCATCATGGAAAACTTTAACTAACCGACTGGGAATATCAAACTGCAACCCAATAGTTGTGCTAATTCCTTCTATAGCCAGTCGAATTAAACGCTCCTCAGAAGGACAATCCATTTTGGGAACCTTAAATGTACTGACAAACTTTCCGCCAAAATCGTCTGAATCGATGTGGTTATTATTCAGGTCATTGTTAGTTGGAGAGGACTGACATTGCCCAGTGCATTTTTCAGACATAAAATCATTCCATTAAATTTTTGCAATCAGTGTAGACTCTATACCAACTATAGAGTCAAGAATATTTATCAAACAATTAGATTTTTGCAAGGTACGGTATGAACTTGACTGAAATTACTAGCTCCTCATAAAACTATATGCTATCGTTTTTGTGTTATTTTCCCACTGAGTGGTTACTTTGAACTTTGGTGTTGTGCTTAAACTACTGTTAATAGTTTCGATTGCTTTGCAATCGATAAGCTCTATTGCGTCTGCCACTTCACAAAGCCACCAGATAGACTTTGAGCACCTTCAAACTCAACATGATCATAGTGATGACTTGAGCAATAATGCTGAAGAAATTGGGGAAGATGACCACGACATCAAAGATTGTCATCACTGCGGTCATTGCAGTGGCAGTCATTTATCATGGATTCTGATCAATAATATTAACAATTCCACCAAGTTATTCACTTACACTAATATTCCTTATCAGTTTGATCAGACAAAAGAGTTTTTAAACGCAATTCTGCGCCCCCCTATTTCTTAAATTTGTAGATTTATAACCATCCATTCATCGATTAAAAATCGGTAAATGGGTTGATGTTTATTAATTAAAAATTTAAGAAGTCCTATGTATAAATATTTAAAAAATACAGGCGTATGCCTGTCATTTTGCCTGCTTGTAAGCATTTCAAATGTGGCTTATAGCAAGCAAAAAAACGTTTCGTGGCTAGATGCTCAAATAAACAAAGATCCCGAAATCATTGAAGCGAGAGAGTTGTTAATCGCAAGCAATCATCATGCAAAAAGCTTAACTCAGGCAATTTATAACCCTGAGCTTGACGCAAGTTTTGAGAAAGAAGGTGATTTTAATAACTATTCAATCGGTTTGAGTCAGACCATTGATTTTTGGGATAAACGCTCTGCCAATACGTCAATTGGCGAGATAACTCTTTATGCCAGCCAGCAGCACTTATTGAATTTAATCGATTCAAAAAAGGCCGATGCGTTAATTGCTTTGACAAATTGGCAATCAGCGAAAGATACTGCACAGCTATCTACGGAGAGAGAAAGTCAACTGCAAACCTTACTTAGTATTGTGGAAGACAAACAAAAGGCGGGAATACTTGAGCCTCTAGATGCTGAGCTGGTTTACTTAAACTTGTCTCAAGTTTTTAGTGAAATAGCTGAATATCAAATAGAGCTAAAAAATGCTGAGGTTAAAGTTAAAGAGCTGCTGCCTGATTGGACACCAGAGTTAGCCAGTAAAATCTCTATTGATTTCGATGTTGAAAACTATTCATACAAAGCTGAATGGATTGAACAACACCCCCAAGTACAATTGGCTAAAGCAAAATGGAAAGAGCAACAAGCTAAAGCACAACTAACAACCATAGAGAATAAAGCTAATCCCACCATAGGGATTAGCGCAGGAAAAAATAGTGACGATAATATCGTTGGCTTAACATTCTCTATGCCTTTGAATATCAGAAATAACTATTCCGATGCTACTAAAGCGGCATATTCAGAAGCCGTTGCTGCGGAAGCTTATTTCCAATCCATTTATCGAAAACGCTCTTTTGAAGCTCAGGCCAACTATGAATCCCTCATGATCAGTAAAAAATACTATCAGCGATGGCAAAACCTTATGCAAAACCGAATTGATAATAGCGCGAGGTTGCTAAACGCTCGTTGGGAGGCTGGAGACATCAATACTTCAGACTATCTAATAGCGTTGAGCCAAAGAGCTGATGGATTGCACTCGGGCATTCAACTAGAAAAACAATTTAGACTCTCTGAAATAGCCTTCATTTGGAGCATGGGTCAATTATCTAAGTTTAAGATTTAATTAGTTAAAACGGCAATTAGAAATCTTAAACGTTAAAAGAATATAGGTAAAAAATGAATACATTATTTAGCAAAAAATTATTAGCAATAGTAATTAGTGGACTTTTTTTAGGTGGGACATTAAGCGGTGAAGTGTATGCTCTACAAGTAAATACAATTGAACCTGTAACAGCAAATCCCAAAAAACATAAACACGAACACTCGGAAAGTGAAGAAAATCATGTAGAAGAAGGCCATCAGGAAAATGAAGGCAACCATTCTGAAAAAGACACAGAACATGACGAACATGGTCACGACCAAGAGAGCAAAAATAAAGAAACTGAAGAGGAACATGAAGAAGGTATTACTCTAAGCCCTCAAAAAATGTCACTAGCCAATATTAAAGTTCAAAGCATAAGACCTGATTATCAATTCAGTACAATCTATGCGCCCGGAGAGGTCAAAGTAGATGGTTATAGCAGCTATGTCGTTTCTCCCCGTACCGAGTCAGTGATAATAAGCAGACATACTGCACTCGGTGAACACGTAGAAAAAGGACAAAAGCTGGTCACCCTATTTAGTGAAGCAATGGCTCAAGCTCAAGCTGACTACTTGATTGCGTCAACTGAATGGCAGCGAGTAAAGAAATTAGGCAACAAAACAGTAAGTGAAAGTCGTTTACTTCAGGCTCAAACCACATTTAACGCCACATACGGAAAACTTATCGCACTAGGGTTAACTGAAAAAGCGATAAAAGACATATCAAATAAAGACATAACTTCGTTTGGCCAATATTCGCTAGTAGCTCAGCGAGAAGGAGTAGTTTTACAAGATGACTTCACCCAAGGCCAACGAGTCGATGCGGGTGATACTATCATGCTTTTGGCAGATGAAAATAAGCTGTGGGTGGAAGCTAAAGTATCACCCAACAAAAAGCTCAATCTATCAATCAACTCTCCGGCAATAGTTAAATTAGAAGGAGAGGATTATAAGGCAAAAGTTATTCAGGAAGCCCACACGATTGATCCCATCACTAGAACTCGAATCATTCGCCTAAGTGTTAATAATGCAGATGACAATCTCCATTCAGGCATGTTTGTTAAAGTATATTTTCAATTTGCCACTGAACAAAAAGTTATGGCTGTTCCAGAAGAAGCTTTAATTAGAAGTGCGGACGGAGACTGGACCGTCTTTGTTGAGGATCATCCCGGTGAATTCAAAGCGAAAGAGGTTGAGTTAGGTCGTGCACTAGGTAATTTCAGAGAAATTTTTGGTTTAGAAAGTGGTACTCGTGTGGTAACTCAAGGAGCGTTTTTTGTTGCTTCTGAAATAGCTAAAGGCGGATTTGATCCGCATAACCATTAAGGAGAGACGCTATGTTTAATAAAATTATAGATTGGTCTGTAAACAACCGACTCCTTATATTGATTGCCTTATTTGCCACTATTGTTGGCGCAATAATGGTGATCCCCAAACTGAACTTAGATGCTTTCCCAGATGTAACCAATGTTCAAGTCGCTGTTAACACTGAAGCACCGGGGCTTGCAGCAGAAGAAGTGGAACAACTCATTACTTATCCGATTGAAGCGGTCATGTATGCGTTACCTGATGTTGAACAAGTACGTTCAATTTCCAAAACAGGATTATCTGGCGTTACTGTCGTCTTTAAAGAAGGGACAGATATCTATTTTGCTCGGCAGCTCGTCTTTGAACGGCTTCAAGCAGCAAAAGAGTTGATACCTGACGGTGTAGGTACGCCTGAAATGGGACCAAATACGTCTGGGCTAGGACAAGTATTTCAATACTTGCTCGTGTCAGATAAAGACGCAGGATATGACTCAATGGCATTAAGAAGTTTAAATGATTGGATAATTAAATTGCTCATTATGCCAGTCGATGGTGTCACCGACGTCTTATCTTTCGGCGGAAACGTTAGGCAGTATCAAGTTAACGTAGATCCATCTAAGCTCCTTGCATATAAATTATCACAAGAAGATATCGTTAAGTCGCTTGATAGTAACAATGCCAACGTTGGCGGTTGGTATATGAATCGAGGGCAAGAGCAACTTGTCATCCGAGGAACAGGCTGGTTCGAAAGTGGTGAAGCAGGCATTAGCAACATTAAGCAAGTACCTGTAAAAACCGTTGATGGAACAGTCGTGACAGTTTCCGATATCGCCAAAGTCGAATTAGGCAGTGAGATTCGACAAGGTGCGGTCACTATGACCCGAAAAACAGCAGATGGAAAGGTTGAAAACTTGGGTGAAGTCGTATCAGGCATTGTGCTAAAACGTATGGGTTCAAATACAAAAGCAACCATTGATGGTATTAACGCAAGAATCCCTTTGATCAATCAGGCGTTACCTAACGGTGTTCGCTTCGAACCCTTCTATGATCAAGCTGATTTAATCGAAAAAGCAGTCAGTACCGTAGTAAATGCACTCTCACTTGCCTTTATCTTTATTTGTATCGTACTAGCACTTTTCTTAATGAATTTAAGAGCGACTTTTCTTGTCCTTATTTCGATCCCTATTTCAATAGGCATTGCGCTGATGATAATGGCTTGGTGGGGTATATCGGCAAACCTTATGTCGCTAGGTGGCATTGCGGTAGCAATTGGTATGCTGGTCGATGGCTCGGTTGTGATGGTTGAAAACATGTTTAAACATTTAAACCGACCAGACGCTACTCATAAACAAAATGTGCAAGAACGCGTACCAAGTTCTGATATTGATCCACATGCTGTAGAGCAAGACGATCATGGAATTAAATTACGACTAAAACAAGCAGGGAAAGAAGTTGCAAGACCTGTCTTTTTTGCTGCATCTGTCATTTTGGTAGTGTTCTTACCTTTGTTTAGCTTTGAAGGCGTAGAAGCCAAACTCTTCCAACCGATGGCTGTTAGTATCATTTTGGCTATTATTTCGGCCATTGTAGTTGCTTTATTTATCGTTCCTGCACTTGCTACTTATATGTTCAAAAAAGGAGTGAAGGAGAGAGAAAGCTTTGTACTTAAACCATTAAATAACCTTTATAGAAAAGGGCTTAAGTTCGCACTTAAACACACCAAATTAATTGTATCAGCATCCTTAATAATGGTTGTGTCTGCATTTTCAATCGTGCCTTATATTGGCACAGAGTTCGTTCCAGAACTGGAAGAAGGTACAATTAACTTAAGGGTTACACTCGCTCCTTCTTCAAGCTTGGATACAGCATTAAGTGTCGCACCTATCTTGGAGGATAAATTGATGGCATTTCCTGAAGTAACCTATGCGCTTAGCCGAATAGGACGAGCCGAAATCGGAGGTGATCCTGAGCCTGTTAATAATATTGAAATTTATATAGGTTTAAAGCCAGTCGCCGAATGGACCTCTGCCTCGAATCGCTATGAACTGCAAAATAAAATGGAACGTTCTTTAGAAGAGTTTCCGGGTCTTTTACTCAACTTTTCTCAACCTATTGCGACACGAGTTGACGAACTATTATCTGGTGTAAAAGCACAATTAGCGATAAAACTTTTTGGCCCAAATCTAGACATATTGGCAGCTAAAGGGCAGGAAATTGAATTGGCAATCAAAGACGTTGAAGGCGCTAGAGATGTCGCTCTTGAACAAATCGCTGGTGAAGCTCAGTTAGTTGTAAAGCCTAACAGACAAGAGCTTTCTCGCTTTGGCCTTTCTGTCAGTGATGTTATGGAAATTGTACGAGATGGCATTGGTGGTATAGAAGCAGGACAAATCATCAACGGTAATGAGCGTTATGATATATATGTGCGTATAGAAAAAGAATATCGTAGTAATAAAGAAGCTATTTCTGATATTCGCATTCAGTCTCCAACAGGGGCTTGGGTTCGTCTGGGTGATGTAGCAACTGTCTCCTTTGAATCTGGCCCACCACAAGTGAGAAGAGACGACGTGCAAAGGCGTGTTGTTATCCAAGCCAACGTGCAAAATAGAGACATGGGTAGTGTTGTTACCGACATCAGTAAAGTCATCGCAGAAAAGGTTGATTTGCCTGCTGGTTACTCTGTTTCAATAGGTGGTCAATTTGAAAGTCAACAACGAGCACAACAACGGTTAGCTATAGTGGTTCCTCTATCTTTAGCCCTAATTGCTCTTTTGCTTTACTTCGCATTTGGCTCAGTTGGTCAAGCCATGTTGATTTTAGTTAATGTCCCATTAGCTGTTATCGGCGGTGTTTTCTCCTTATATTTGTCTGGGCAATACTTGTCCGTGCCAAGCTCCGTTGGCTTCATTACACTATTTGGTGTTGCCGTGTTAAATGGTGTGGTTATGGTTGAGAGTATAAACCAACGAATTAGGGATGGCTTGGATGTTGCCCAAGCAGTATTTGAAGGAGCAACTTCGCGTTTAAGACCTGTTCTTATGACAGCAATAACATCTGCATTAGGTTTAATACCGATGTTAATGTCAAATGGTGTAGGAGCTGAAATACAACGACCACTGGCAAGTGTTATAGTTGGTGGTTTGATAACAGCAACATTACTCACATTGTTTGTTTTGCCTGTTTTATATCGCTGGTTCTCCAAAAAGAAAATTGAGGAGTTATCCCGCTAATTCAATTTTCATCAATTGTGAAGCTTCCGAATCAAGGAATATGAATTGGAAGCTTCACTTTATTGCTATCACTAAAAAGCTAGCTATTACGTAAAATTACTAATCTGATCGAATATTGAATTTGTTGAAGTCATTCTAGACTCCTTATTTTCGTTATTTAATGAATTTTATTTCGAGACTTTAGTTGTTCCCTCATTTCTAAAACTCGATCTGCTGAATAAGCTCCTGCTCTCATAACAACCAGTTCAACAAACGAAATATCAATTAACTTATGGTCAGCATCAATCACATAATAACTCCCATTATGTGTGATGATTTCTAATTTATCCTCGACATCAGATTTGCTAACAATCTTTGAAGTCACGATTTGCTCAAATGGCCTAAACCTGAATGTTTCATCGTCAATAACAACTCCTGATAAAAACTCCCCAATAAATGATTTTTCAAAGTCTTTATAGTCATAGACCGAGAGTATGTAAGCATCCTTTAAATATGTTTTGTCCATTTGTTACTCCCTACTAATAGCCAGCAGGGAGCATTTCTCTCAGCTCTAATAACTCATTAGGAGAGTACATACACTCATGCATTAAATTGAATTCAAATACATTTACATCAAACTCTTTGGGTTCAGCATCTAAGGTATAAAAATCCGCACCAAAAGTTCTATATTCAAGACCATTGACTTCCATAATTTTTGTAGTGAACAAAGCCTCACCTTTTTTACCGCTTTCATTATCCTCAGCAAATGCGGCGTAAAGCACCTTTTCAACCTTGTCTTCAAAGTCAGATTTAATTGAGATGAGTGTGGCGTTAGTTAGTTTTACTCTTGGTCTCATGCTTTTACTTCCTTCTTGTCTTCTAGGCAAAACGGGCGGAAAAAACTAAGGTACTTAACCCCATCAACTTTTAGTAAATTGTTGTCAGCATCAAAATGTGACAGAACGCTAGCTTGATACAACGAAATGTATTTTTCATAATCGATGGTGTTAAAAAAATTGGTATCGACACGGCGTGCATGGAAAACAAGAGCTTGCTGGTCGACACGAACAATGAACTTCTGATCGCCATCTAGATTTTTGACTTGTAGACATAAATCAGGTTTGTGCCAATCAGATACAAAGGAAGGAATCAGTGGGAAGCCATATACCAAATAGCGCATACCTTCAATTTTGAAGGTTGTTGGATTGAACTGAGCCTTATTTACTTTGCCGCTACTGAATAATTCAAGTGTCAACACCAGCCAGTGCTCATGCTTAGAAAATGTATTGCCTTCAGAAATACAGCCTTCGAACTCACCATCATGGTTTACATGATTGATGTACATGTATTTTTTAATGTTATCCAAGGAAAGCTTTTCAAACGGAAACTTGCACGCGATTAGCCTGAAATAGCAATCATGAACTTTTAAATCAGCATATTGGACTATCAACGGATCATCAAAGGCATCAAAGTATGGTCGCCATTCTAGACGGAAATCAGGACCTGTATTTATTACAAATTTAGCGTCATCAGGTAGTCCTAAAACTTGATATATAACCGAAACTAACTCTAGCGTTTCGATATCGACTAGCATTAGGCTTTCAATACGGTTTGCCATTGACTCAATTTCTTTATGAAGCGACTCAATAATTTCTTGATCATCATATTCGTTGATCAATAAGTATTTCAGGGAATCGTGCTTTAGAATTGAGTCCAGCTTTTTCTGTTCAAATGCCTCAGTGAGACAGCTATGGGTGTCAGAAAAATGAGGGCTGTTATAAACACCTCTCGCCCACAGACCTTGGGCGTAAAGATCAGGAAACTCTAATAACTCAGCAAACTCTTTTGCTTGTTTGTTAAGCTTATTCTTTAATTGATAAAGTGAGATCATTTAGTTCTCCAAACAACTTTCCAATAAACAATGGCCTACCAACACATTGCTTTATTTATTGTTCAAATAACCAAATTTTTACGGATGCTCCGCTTCACTGTTCACGTTCTTCAGGCGAAAAACATGTGTAGGCGTAGGCTGTCCGTTCAGCCTTCACCTCATATTATCGTCAAAAAATAAAATAACAACTTACGTATTTGTACAATTATTGGCTAGATACTTTGACGTTGAACTCTTCAATGTTAAGCCCGAAAAGGGATACGACCATTTCTTCATTAATATTGGAGCCGGGAAATTTTTTTTCAAAATTTCCGATGATGCTATCTAGGTGGCTAGCTAATATTTTTACTAAAAATATTTCCGAGTTTGGTGAGAGAGCAGACAGTGCTATCAAAGGATTGTCAAAGGATTCAGCTTTTATTTTTACTAGTAAATCGCTGTAACTGTCACAGCCGTAAAGACAAATAGATACCCCTTCTTGGGCCTGTCCAAGGGGAAGTGATAATTTTTTTGACAACCTCTTTGCCTGACGCTTTACATTGCTTATAAGCGCTTCTGATTCAAAAGACATACGCACACCAAAACATAACAACTAAGGTCCACAGCACCCAAGTCATTACATCTTCAATGTATGATTAATCTTTTAAACCCAGAGTAAATCCATTTCGTCCGCTTGTGTGGAAACTGGCTTCTCTGAAAAGCCACTGCAAAAAGCAGTGGCTATTGTCGCAATATTATAAGGAAATGTGAATTGTAGTTTGATGTCTACATATTCTTTTCAGTGAACTCAGCCAAGCTACTACGTTCTACCTCATCAAAAATCAGAACTGATCCTTTCTCATAATTTCTATATACATTAACAGCCGCACTTGCACCTGACGAAGCTGGTGTTACAAACTTATCGTCAATTTGGGCTAGGTTTCCCAATACTATTGTCCGACAATTTTTCCCACCACGGCTTAACATGCCTTTGATTTGCGCTCTAGTCATGTTTTGAGCTTCATCAATGATTAACACAGCATCGTCTATTGAACGGCCACGAAAGTAAGCCATGCTAGTAAATTCTATATTGGCTTTTTCAATCACATGCTCGACTGTTGCATGAATATTTGTTTCATGATTATCATCTGAATGCATCGAAATTAAGGCATCTGTAATACCTGCTAGAAGAGGCATTGATTTTTCGGTTAAATCCCCCGGTAGGAATCCCGGATCGTCATCCATAAAGTCTCTTGACCGCACCACAACAATTTTTTTGTACTTTTTCAACTCCAATACTTGATGCAGCGCCGAAGCAACTGCCAAAAAAGTTTTTCCGGAGCCAGCAGGGCCAAGGATGATATTTAAGTCATAGTAAGGGTCTGTTAATTGACTTAAAGCTACCGCCTGACGCTGGTTTTTAGGCAATATGCCCCATACTTTTTCTTGCTTACGCGGCAATAACTTTGTGTAAACCTCAGTATCAGTTACTTCTGAAATCCGGCCAATGTGTCCGGCTTCATCGTACCAATACATGTTTGGCTGAACTTCATCGTTGAACAAGCTTATTGGGAATGTATAAACCTCTCCTGACACTTTGAAATCTTTATCTGATTCAATTCGATCAAACAAATCTCCCTCAAATGCCTGCACTCCTGTATATAACAAATCTATATCTGCGATTTGATTATCAACGGATACATCTTCAGCCATAACACCAACAGTTCGAGCTTTTAGTCGCATATTAATGTCGCGGCTAACAATGGTAACGTCTTTATCTAACTCTTTCTGAAGATGTAGTGCATAGTTAATTATTCTGTTGTCAGCATCGCTACCAATCGTGTGCTTTAACTCTTTTGCCATGTCCAATTGAGTATCAATACCAATGAACAACTTGCCTCTTTTAGCTGTTTCAGTAGAAGGCAGTGGAATACCTGCTTCCATTTCTTCTGCACTATGCCCGTTTATAATGTCTTCAAGCATACGGATACATACACGAGCATCAGCACTTACCGATTTATTAGTTCTTTCTTTTAAATTATCTAATTCTTCTAGGACTGTTAGACAAATGTATACATCTTCACTGTAAGCGAGCAATGACTTTGGATCATGAACTAATGCCGATGTATCTAATACTCGCGGACTTCTGTTTTCATTTGGGTTCTTCATACTAGATTCCCTCATTTAATTCTTTTTCTTGATGATTCTGTTCACTTAAACATTCGTCATCACAATATTCATCAAACCCATCTTCACATGAGCTTTTGTCTGTTGCTTTCCTGAATCTTGCGATTCTTTCTTTTCTTTTTCTTTCTTCGTTCAAATACCAGTTAACTGAAAAGGTATCGAGTTGATTTCTATTTATTGTCATTTTAGATTTACCTTAGCTTTATTATTTTTGTTTGTGCCTTCTTGCAGGTTAAATCCGTTATTTATATTTATTGATTAATGGTTCTACCCTTTAAGTCACACGTAATGACATGTTAGAGAGATTAGATCTGAGCCTGCTATAAATACTCAATTTCTTCAGTAAGAATAAGGTCTGTAGATAGGTCTGCACAAATATTGAAAAAAAGCTTGCAGTAATACCTGTTTTTCCACATCCCGCAGGCCCGGTTAGTATCACCAGCTCTATGTCAGTATCAAGTAACGCATCCAGTGCCATACCTTGGTTAATATTCTTCGGTTTCACTCCCCATGCTTGACGGTGCATCAAACGTTCAACACCTAAGTCTTTTAATCGAATATGTTCAGAGTCGTATCCCACAACCCGGGCTGCAAAGTGATTAGTATCATCTATTAAGTATTCATTACAGAACACATCGGGTACGAGCGACTTTGGTACATCATGCACGGTGTAACGCCCATCTTGCTGCGTTTGGCACTCACCTACATTTTGCCAAAAGTCGCCTTCAACTTTTTTAAAGCCACTGGTCAACAACGCAATGTCGTCAATTAGCTGGTCGGTACGGTAATCTTCAACATACTTGAGTCCAGCGCCTTTCGCTTTAAGTCTCATGTTGATGTCTTTGGTAACCAGCACTACTTTTTTGTCACTGTACTGAGTTTGCAGGTGTACAGCACAATTTATAATGCGGTGGTCATTTTCGTTGCCGGGTAACCCGGAGATGGAGTCTTGAAAAAGGTGATCGTTTACAATAATCAATTTACCTGAACTGGGCGTTCGGTGACTTTCTATCCTCAATGTTGGTAGCGCTACCCCCTCTAGCATTTGCTCTGGTGTTGCATCGCGAAGCACATCATCTAACCCACGAATTGCAACTCTTGCGTCTCGGCTCACGTCACTCTTTCGATCTTTAATGTGATCAAGTTCTTCAAGGACAGTCATGGGAATAACGACATCATGTTCTTGGAAGGAGAGGTAAGCGAGTGGTTCATGGAGAAGTACGTTGGTGTCGAGCACGTACACTTTATGGTCTTTGTCTTGTTTTACCATAGCGCATTCCTGTTGTTTACAGATTATTATGCTATACCCAATACACAACGATGTGACTGATTATGTTTTGGATATAGTTCAAGTTTAGTCTATTTGTCACAAAAGTCGCTTTTATGACAGTAGAAAATCCAACTTGCATATTGATAAAAAACAACTAGTTGGCGATTGTCATGCCAACTAAATTGAAAAAGCACCAGCGCTTGATAAATAAAGGCTTGAGTCGCTGTTGTGTATTGAACAAACCGACATGAATAGGTAACATAGCCGCCTTTTTTCTGCATAGACGAGATAACCATGAATTTTTCCTTAGGTCAGCGCTGGATCAGTGATACTGAATCAGATTTAGGATTGGGTACAATAGTGGCACTTGAGGGGCGTCAAGTGACTATTTTATTTCCCGCTAGCGGAGAAAACCGTGTTTACTCAGTACAGGAAGCACCTGTAACTCGAGTCGTATTCAACCCAGGCGATGTGATCCGCCATGTTGAAGAGTGGGAACTACGTGTTGACAGCGTGGAAGAGCAAAATGGACTATTTTGCTATCATGGTACTCGAGTAGATAATGAAGAAGAGACTTCATTTAAAGAGACCTTTCTTGATCACTTCCTCAAGTTCAATAAACCTCAAGATCGTCTGTTTGCAGGCCAAATAGACCGTTTTGATCGCTACACACTGCGCTATCAAACTTGGCAACACCAGTTTGATAAAGAGCAATCTCATCTTAAAGGATTGATAGGTCAGCGCGCTAGCCTTATTCCGCACCAGCTGTATATTGCCGATGAAGTCGGTAAGCGCTTTGCACCTCGCGTACTTCTGTCTGATGAAGTAGGCCTAGGCAAAACCATTGAAGCGGGCATGATTTTACACCAGCAGATTCTCTCTGGTCGTGCCAACCGTGTGTTAATCGTGGTCCCAGAGAACTTACAGCACCAATGGCTTGTAGAGATGCTACGCCGCTTCAACCTGCACTTTTCGATTTTTGACGAAGAACGTTGTAGTGAAGCTTATGCAGATGCACCGAATGTATTCGAAACAGAACAACTAGTTTTGGTTAGTCTAGAGTTTATTACCAAAAAGCGCCGCTGGTTTGAGCAAGCCACACTCGCTGATTGGGATCTACTGATTGTCGATGAAGCACACCACCTGACGGTCACTAAGGAAAAGCCAAGCACTGAATATCAACGTATTGCCGAGCTTTCTCAAGACATTCCTGGACTTATCTTGTTGACTGCAACACCGGACCAACTGGGCCATCGCAGTCATTTTGCCCGTTTACAGCTACTAGACCCTGATAGGTTCTACGACTACGACGCATTTGTTGAAGAAGAAAGTCATTATAAAGAGGTTGCAGAAGCCGCTAACAACTTACTACAAGATAAAAAGCTAGATGCAAAAGAAGAGCAAACACTTTGTACACTGCTAAAAGAAACCGATATTTCTGAGCTTCTAGCAAAGGCACAAAATGGCGATAGCGATGCCAAAGCAGAAATCTTGTCTATGCTATTAGACCGTCATGGTACTGGCCGTATTCTATTTAGAAATAGCCGCAGTGGCATTGATGGCTACCCAAGTCGTTTATTACATCAATACCCAGTACCTTTACCTAAGCAATATAAAACAGCAATGTCGGTAATGGGTAACATTGGCGGTATTCAAAGCCCTGAATTTAATGCGATGCGTGCGTTATTTCCTGAAAAGATCTTCCAAGAGTTTGAAGGTGAAGGAAGCGGCTGGGCACAGTTCGACCCCCGCGTTGAGTGGTTAATTGCTAAATTGAAAGAGTTAAAGCATGAAAAAGTACTGCTTATTTGTGCCAAAGCAGAAACCGCAATTAGCCTTGAGCAAATATTACGCGAACGCGAAGCCATTAAAGCTGCGGTATTCCACGAAGGCATGTCCATCATTGAACGTGACCGTGCGGCAGCATTTTTTGCAGATGAATACGATAGTGCGCAAGTATTACTTTGCTCAGAAATTGGCTCTGAAGGTCGTAACTTCCAGTTTTCGCATCACTTAGTATTATTTGACCTACCGCTTAACCCTGACTTACTTGAGCAACGTATTGGTCGTCTTGACCGTATTGGGCAAAAACATGACATCAATATTCATGTGCCTTACTTTGAAAACACCGCACAAGAAGTATTACTACGTTGGTATCACGAAGGCTTAGATGCGTTTGAAACCACCAGCACCACGGGGCAAATGCTGTATAAGTCTTTCTCTGATGATTTGTTAGCACTGATCGCCGAGCACAACTGTGACGAAGACGAATTAGACCCTTTATTGGAGCAAGCCGCAAAAGAAAATGCTCAGCTGCGAACAAAGATGGAGCAAGGTCGAGACCGCCTACTTGAGCTTCACTCAAGTGGTCAAGGTAAAACAGATAATATCGTTGCTGAACTTGAAGCACTTGATAACGACGTGATTTTGCCTGCGTTTATGATTAATGTGTTTGATACTTTTGGTGTTAACCAGGAAGACAAAGGTGAGAATACGATTATTCTCAAACCAACCGAACACATGCTAAACCCTTCTTTCCCTTGTTTGAAAGACGATGGCATCACAGTGACTTTTGACCGTAACACCTCACTGTCACAAGAAGACGCACATTTCATCAGCTGGGATCACCCCATGGTCAGCGGCGTGATGGATATGATCTGTAACGATGACTTTGGTTGTGCGTCAGTGGCGCTGCTCAAAAACAACAAACTACCTGTCGGTACTTTCTTTGTTGAAATGATCTTCGTTGCAGAAGCTTCTGCGCCTAAGTCTCTTCAGGTGGGCCGCTTTTTACCACCAACACCAATTCGTGTCCTAATGGATAAAGGTGGCAATGACTTAGCCCAAAACGTTGCGTTTGATGCATTTAATCAACAGCTTTCTGCCGTTGGTAGGCAAACTGGCAGTAAACTAGTTAATGCCCTACAAAGCGCTATTCACCCGCTTATTACTCAAGCTGGCGATATTGCACAAGCTCAACTTGAAAGCATTCAAGCCAACGCGATGGATAAAATGCAAAAGCAATTAGGTGATGAGCAAGGTCGTTTGCAAGCACTTAAAGCTATCAATCCGAACATCCGTGACGAGGAAGTTCAAGTGTTTGATAAACAAAGAGCTGAGTTGAGCACACACATTGAAAAAGCGCAGCTTAAGTTGGACGCGATTCGTTTAATTGTGGTTGCCAACCAATAAATCTCCCACACCGAAAGAGAGCCTCGGCTCTCTTTCTCGCTACCGCTCACTTAGCAACTCATATATAATACGCGGCTTCGTTCTGTTCATGCTGAGGCAGCTGGTGTTACTAAATTACGCTCCCCCCCTTTCTCCCTATCTTGATATTTTGTACCAAGATGAAGATATGTTGGTGATCAACAAACCAAGCGGGTTACTCACCGTACCGGGTAAAGATCCAAAGCATTGGGACAGCGCTATCGCCAGAGTGAATTTTGTCTACCCTACGGCAAGAATTGTGCATCGCCTTGATATGGCAACATCTGGCGTGCTATGCCTTGCTATGAATAAAGCAGCGCATCGCCATCTGAGTATTCAATTTCAAGACCGTTTGACCCACAAGCACTACATCGCCCGAGTTCATGGCAAATTACAACAGCAAACGGGTTCTGTTGATTTACCGCTGGTGTGTGATTGGCCTAATCGCCCAAAGCAAATGGTTTGTCATGAGACCGGAAAACCTTCATTAACACATTTTGAAGTCATGGAATATGAAGCACAGGCAACACGCGTTAAACTAACCCCCATCACTGGACGCTCTCATCAACTCAGAGTACATATGCTTTCGCTTGGGCATGTAATTCTTGGCGATCGACTATATGCCAAAGGCGAGGCGTTAGCGGCTGCTTCACGTTTACAATTACATGCTGAGATGTTGCAAATTTCACATCCAACAACCAATGAGATGATGACCTTTACCGCACCGGCTCCTTTCTAAGTAACCTGTTTACTGTGTTAGTTAGAAACGGTTTCGAAACTGTGGCCTTCGAAAAATTAAGCAAATTGAGCGTTGCCAGCTAACGCTCAGATTAACGTTTGCTTAGTCACTAAACAAAGCGGGTAAAAAGCACGCGGTTAACACATAAATTGCATTACTATGGTTTCGTGATCGGCATATGTTTTATATACTGTAATTGTTCCCTAGCTCGTAGGACAGCTGATTAAGTCCCTGAGCCGATAAATTTCGTTTAGGATAGCAGTTTGTTTACTATTGAGCATGCTCGGCATGTACCGAGAAGCCTACGGTAGGCTGTTGCTCTCCGCCTTGAACCTCAGGGTTCAAGGGCTGACATCGGCATCCGCGAAGCCGGGGAACAACCTTCCTCATTATGTACCTGATTACCATCGACTTCACGCGCTCTCAATCCCAATTCAATACGATAAAACCGATAATATAAAAAAACCTCTCGGGTAAGGTAGGGGAAAGAGAGTCAAGAAATAAACGCTAAAACGAGTCTACGAAAGACAATTACAAGCCAATCTCATATTTTAGTGTTTTATTTAATGCAAGTGAGTACCAACTCACCACAAGGCATCTTAATATGAAAGAAAAAGCTGTCATAAACTTTCATTTTATTGATAACCTTTTGTTCTATTCCATAGTCAAAGAATATTTTAGCCCAGCCAATAAAACCTCTATAGTAGCGCGTTATTTTCATGTATTTCGAAAGGTATTCTGATGTCTTTTGCTGTTATCGCCGCGTTGGCGGTTTTTATTGCCATACTTTTCGGTCTTTATCGCTTCCAACAGCGCTCCGAAACCCTGTCACGGACGGTATTACTAGGCTTAGTTGCAGGTAGCCTATTTGGACTCGCGCTGCAATTTATTTTCTCTGGTGACTTAACCACCAAACAGACTGTACTAGATTGGGTTGCGATTGTTGGTAGCGGCTATGTCAATCTACTCAAAATGGTGATTATGCCACTGGTCTTAGTTTCTATGATTGCCGCGGTCGTAAAACTAGATAATCAAGGCTCTCTTGGAAAGATCTCGTTTGTCACTATCGCTATATTAGTGTTTACCACGGCCATCGCTGCCCTTATTGGTATTTTTATCACTCAAGCATTTGGACTAAGTGCAGCTGGCTTAGTAGAAGGCGCACGCGAAACAGCCAGAATAGCGGTACTTGAGGAACGCGCAACAACCGTTGCCGATTTAACCATTCCACAAATGCTGCTTAGCTTTGTACCAACCAACCCATTTGCTGACTTAACAGGCGAGCGCTCTACCTCGATTATCGCCGTAGTGATTTTTGGTGTGTTAACTGGTATTGCCGCTCGTAGAGCTATCATGGAAGAGTCTGATTTAAGTAGTCCTATAAAAAATGCAGTAGAAGGCGCACAGGCCGTTGTACTGAGATTAGTACGTATGATCATCGCCCTCACGCCTTATGGTGTAGCAGGTTTGATGACCAAAGTGATAGCCACATCAAGCATGGCTGACATTATTAGCTTGCTCGGTTTTATTATTGCCTCTTACGTTGCCATTTTACTGATGTTTGCCGTACATGGTTTGTTAGTTACTTTAGTGGGTGAAAATCCAAAGCATTTCTTCCAAAAAATTTGGCCTGTTTTAACTTTTGCTTTCACCTCACGAAGCTCTGCGGCAACCATCCCACTGAACGTTGAAGCGCAGATCCACAAGCTTAATGTTCCACCTGCGATTGCAAACCTTTCTGCATCGTTTGGTGCAACTATCGGACAAAATGGCTGTGCTGGTATTTATCCTGCTATGCTTGCTGTTATGGTCGCGCCAACCGTAGGAATTGACCCATTCGCACTCGACTTTATTATCTCTTTAGTGGCTATGGTTGCAATTAGCTCGTTTGGTATTGCGGGTGTTGGAGGTGGTGCCACTTTCGCGGCGCTGGTGGTACTGCCTGCGATGGGATTACCAGTGACAATTGCTGCGCTACTAATTTCTATTGAGCCATTAATTGATATGGCAAGAACGGCACTCAATGTATCGGGTTCAATGACCGCAGGTACAGTGACAAGTCGCTTGTTAAAGCAAAAGCATACTAACGAAGCAATGTAGTGCTATGACAGCTTAAGGGCCAGTTAGTTATCTGGCCCTACACTTTTAATCAATCACAAGCTTTGCAGTGCCAAGCCAAAAAGACAACAAGGACTTCATTGAATCCACCAGCTCGTGGTATTGGGACGGTTTGGTCATATAAGAATTTGCCCCTAGCAAATAACACTGTTTTATATCTAACTCTGAGTCTGATGTGCTAAACATAATAACTGGAATATGCTTAAGGTTTGCCGCCCCGCGCATCTCAGCTAATACATCTTTGCCGCTTTTTCGGGGCATATTTAAATCAAGAATAATAAGGCTAGGTAATAGCTCAGAGCTATTAAGTTTTTCAATCAATTCAACGCCGTCACTTACAAATTGCAACTTCGTATCCACCACGCCGTTATCTTCAAACGCATCACGGATCAATTCTTGGTCGTCGAAATCATCATCTGCAACCAAGATATAGTTCACAGAGTGAAGTCGCTTAATTAAATCATGATGATGGATCATTCACACTCTCCTTAAACTCGCATTAACCTCGAGTTTGTATGCTGATATCAGAGCCGTATCTGTGGCTCTACAGCTAAATTAATTGTCTTGCGCTGAAACAGGCAAGCTAAAGTAGAAAGTAGAGCCTTGCCCTACTTTCGTTTCGACCCATATGCGACCATGATGTCTCTCGACGATTTTTTTACAAATAGCAAGTCCAAGCCCAGTACCGGCATATGCGCTACGACCATGTAATCTTTCGAAAAGATTGAAGATCTGCTCACTAAATTCAGGATCAAAGCCAATTCCGTTATCTTTCACCGCAATAACCAGTTCGTTGTCTTTGCGTACGCTGCTAATGGTGACTCTTGGCGCTCTTTGTGGCGCACTAAATTTAATCCCATTATTGATTAAGTTTAGCAGCACTCGTTGCAATTGCCTGCGGTCTCCAAATACATCACCAAGCCCTGTGGTATCCACTTGTGCGTTTGATTCTTTAATCACTAACTCAAGATCCAGTAAAGTTTCAGCTAACGCCTCATCACCATCAAATGATTTAAATGACTCACCTTTACGATCAATCCGTGAAAAGCTCAGCAACCCTTTAATCAATTTTTGCATTCTTTCGGCTGAATCCATCATGCGTTTGAGATAAGAAGCATGTTTTTCATTGAGCCCCTCAGCTGAACATTGGATCCGATCACCAAACATTTGAATTTTTCTAAGCGGCTCTTGTAAGTCATGAGATGCTAAAAAGGCAAAGCGCTCCAGCTCTTGATTCGATTCTTGTGCTTTCTCAAGTGCTATCGTCAGTAGTTGCTCTGCAGTACGACGCGAGGTGATCTCGTTTTCCAAAGCTTCGGTACGCTTAGTGACTTTTTGCTCTAAAATTGCATTGAGCTTTTTATATCGCTCTGATTTAGCCAGCACATAATTAACCAAGGTATTTCTAAACTTCAATGCACAACTGACTTCAGCTTCTGTCCAAGGGTGAGACTTGCATTTCACATTCTCGACCCATAACTTAAACGAGCTGCGTGGCATTAAGCGATGGCTACCATCATCCAAAAACTCAATGGATTTTTCAGGCTTCCCTCCCCAGTTTTTGGTTTGAATAACTTCTTTTCTAAACCATATGATGAAGTGATTAGCATCCGCAGAAAGTGGCATCAATAACACCCCACTCGCGGTTTTCGCAAAGGCTTTGAATGTTTCGTTAAGCTCACCTAAGTTATGACAATAAAAAATAGAGTCATCCCCAAGTTGGTGCTCTACGAGCCATTGGTAAATAGCTTCAATATCCACCTTTGCGGGAGTTTGCCCGTAGCATTCCAAATCATTCTCAACACGCCACGCGACACCCGTAGCTTTCATCATTTCTTGCAATGCCGCAGACTCATACCGCAGACCATCAGCAAAGAAGATCTCTTTTGCCATACGCTCTGTAACAGTAGAGCTTAATGTCAGTGCATTAGCTTCAGCCATTGCTTCTAAGGATGAGGTTTTGAGAGAGATCAGATAAGATAACATCAACCCCATATACTGGGCGACTTCACGAGTGTTAAATGGCACTACGTGCTTTTCGTAGTGGTGACAAGCAATCAGCCCCCACAATTTACCAGCGACAATAATACTGATAGACATGGTCGCCTTTACACCCATATTACGTAAGTACTGGCAGTGAATTGGCGAAACACTCCGTAAAATACAGGCGCTTAAATCTATTGGCTTATCTTGCGGATAAAGCAGTGAATTTTCGCCATCAACGTCGGCAAGTAAACGAACAGGATTTCTTAAATAAAGTGCTCTTGCTTGTTTTGGAATGTCTGACTCCGGAAAGTGCTGGTTTAAAAACGAATTAAGGCCACTACGCTTCGATTCAGCAACCACCTCACCATTGTACTCGTGATCAAATTTATACAGCATCACCCTGTCAAACTGCGTTAATTCTCTAATTTCTTCCACGGCCATTTCGTAAGAAGCCTGCAAAGATTGAGAGTCAACCATACTAGACAAGGAGTGCTTCATAAGGTGCTGCATTGAATGGTTGCCTTCAATGCCATGCACCGTATTTTGTTCAAGCTCTAAAATCAGCCCTTCTTCGTTTTGGCTAGCAACCACAGAGAATTCAATACGTTTTGAATCTTTGGTTGTTACCGTGGTCACCATCGGATTTAAGCGGTGAATATCAGAGGTCTTATAATTGCTGGCAAGCAACTCAAAAAATGGAGACGCAAAAATCTTTTCAGCATGAGTATTGACTAAAGCGCTAGGTTCAAAGCCTACAAGCTCGGCAAAATTCTCACTAAAGTAACGAAGTTTCAATGTGTTAGCATCAAGTAGCAATAAATAACCATGCGACTGAATCGAGCCTGGAATATGAATTGGCTCTTTGTGACAGTTGTCTAGTGTTGCTTCGAACTTCTCCACCTTTATATGCCCCCCTCCTTTTATCTAGCTTCATCATCGTATCATGGATCCCCACCTAGTATGCAAGCAGCTCGAAGTAGATACACACTCGGTTCACAAAGCGATTAAATGCGATTAGACTTGCACAATTAGGAAGTAAAAAAGTAAGTGTATTATGACAACCACAGTAAAGTGCCCAACCTGCCAACAGGCTGTTGAATGGTCAGATAAAAGTCCATTTCGCCCGTTTTGCTCAAAGCGCTGCCAATTAATTGATTTAGGTGATTGGTCTGACGAATCAAACGCGATTTCTACACCGATAAAAAGTGGTGAACTCACCCCCCAAGATGCGGAAAGTTTGATTGAAGATATAGAAGCGATGCTGGCCAAGAACGACGATAGCTTTTTTAAAGAATAGACCTGCGGGCCGGTTTCCTCGGCTTTCACTCTCTGATATTAGTTTATTAAACTAGTAAAAGAGCAAACTCGACAAATCACTAGCTATCTTTTTTTGCTTGTTCCTCTTCCCCCTTTTGCTCCGTACTTCTCACCTCACTTTGATAGGTTTTAGCTATATGCCCCGCCCCTTCTAAAATATCACTTAGCTGGATCCGGCAAATTTCCGACAATTTAATTAAGGTGCCCAAGCGAAATGAGCTTGTTCCGTTGAGGTAATCGTCTAGTGTGGTGAGACCTATTCCGAGCTTTTGGCTAATGGTTTTTTTAGTATAGCCTCTACGCTTTTTGAGTTCTTTTAGCAGTTCTCGGATCCTAAGTGTCACCTCGTACTCTTCAGGTGTCTGCATGTCTCCCTCAGTGATACCTAGTAACAAACAGCCAACAACAAAGAATACCCTTAGTTACTCTGAAGAAAATAAAAGTTATTGGAAAGTTTGTGTGCGTAAATTAAGAATTTTTCAATTCGACACTATTTCAAAGAGTTATCCGCAGACTCGCTAGATGTACTCCTAATCGAAAAGTACCACAACGCACACATGTTATCAACATGTAACTTAAACCTATGTAAACAGTCGTATTATTCTATACATTGATTGCAATGGATCAGTTCTTTATATCAAACTGGAGTACAGGCTCTTATTTTATAAGAAGATGATAAGTAGCAAGTGATTGATAGAGCCCTTACCAGGAAGGCCAGGGCTAGATTGGAGGAAAACATTGAGATTTAATCTGCCTTTTTATTACCTTTGTGGCTTCGACGTGACTTAAGTGCTTGGAGTTTATCGCGCTGCTCTTCGCTTAGCACATGAAACACTTTGTGACGAGTTTCCATCGAAAGTAGTGCCCACGCTTGCTTTTTATCTTGGCTTTTTTCCAATAAAAGTTGCGCTTGAGCCTTATCAAAATTTGGCGCTAACATGAGTGCTTTCATTTCTTCACGATAACTTGAATGTGCTTCTTTCCCACTTTCTTTTAGCGCTTTTTTGGCAGTTTTGTAGTCCGCATAAATTGTCTTTAGTTGGCCTTGCTGCGCTTCTGTTAACTCTAATAACTTCTGCCCTTTATCTGATAGTAACAACCTTGCTGAGTGTTCAAGATGCCCGCCCGCAGGACCTGCACTTGCGGTGAAGCTGAAAGTCGATACGCCAAGCGCTGTAACTAATGCTAAAGTAGATAGTAATTTCATAATGTTGGCTCCTTGTTCGCCATTGCTTTGTCACCATCAAATTTAGCAAGCGCAAAGAAAAGGAACGTCAGACAGAGGTAAAGTTTTGTCAGTGCTTTGCAAAAAAAAGCAAAGGCAATTTACATAAGGCGTTGAAGTAAGGTGTAATATGCTAGAGCCAAACTATTCAGGCCAACGCCAAACAACAATGCTGGACTAAGTATGACAATGAAACATTCCATTTTACTTATTGATGACGACCAAGAACTTTGCAGCCTGTTAAAAGAATACTTTACTGCTGAAGGCTTTGAGGTGGCGATGGCCCACACTGGAACTGAAGGTCTGAAGCTGGCATTAAAACAAAATTTCGACCTAATATTATTAGACGTAATGCTTCCCGAAATGGATGGTTTTGAAGTACTGAAAGCGCTACGTGTCCAGAAGATGACACCCGTTATTATGTTAACGGCAAAAGGCGATGACTTTGACCGCATCTTTGGTTTGGAGCTAGGTGCTGACGATTATATTCCAAAACCGTTTAACCACCGGGAGCTACTTGCGCGCGTTAAAGCCATTACGCGTCGCGTCGATCATTATAAGCAACACAGTCCGGATGATACCTTTACTATCCATCAATTGCGTTTAGATGTGGCTTCGAGAAGCGCCACTGTTAATGGCGAAATGCTGTCGCTGACGGGCACCGAATACGAAGTACTACACTTACTGGTCAGAACCGCAGGAGAAGTGGTCGACAAGCAGACTATTTCACGACAAGTACTAGGCCGACCACTTGTGCCTTATGATCGCTCTATCGATATGCATGTCTCTAATGTTCGTAAAAAAATTGCCGCATTAAGTGAGCATACTTATATCAAAACGATCCGCGGCGCTGGCTATATTTTTCTAAAGGCGTAATGAATGAAGCGGTATTTACTTGTTAAGGTTTTTGCCTGGTTTTGGCTCACTATCATTGCCACTATGTTGTTGCTACTCGGGATCAGCATGCTACAACCTGATGTTGTGGAAACTCAGCGTATCTCAAAATCCATGCTGCAAAATCTAAAACAATTAGAAAAAGCGTTAATACGCGCAAGCGAGCGTCCTAATTTTGAGTTAAATGAGATCACCAAACTACGTAAAAGAAAGGCGCGAAATATCTATTTGAGCCACCGCGATGCCGAAAAAAGCGTTGCCGCCGATCCCAATATAAAAACGCTGAATTTAGATTTACTCAGTTTTACTGAGGATGCCAAACCGACCGCTATTTTTACCCCAGAGTACAAGGCTTTTGGCCCCCTAGAGCTTACACTTCAAGGTGAAAGTTATCGTCTTTATTTAATTTTTGAAAACCATACTCCAACTGCACTCGTCAAATTAAGAGCCCTACCACTTTGGATAAAAGTCGCGGTCGTACTGGGCGCAAGCTTGTTGCTATGTTTTTGGTTTACTCGAGATCTATTGTTACCTATTAAAGAGCTACAAAAAGCCGCTGCAAAACTTTCTCGTGGAGAGCTGTCGAGCAGAGCCGATATAAATACCAAGCGCCAAGACGAGCTCGGTCAACTGGGTCATGATTTTAACCTAATGGCTGATAAATTAGAGTCTTTAGTTAACAATCAAAAGCGCTTACTTGCTGATATATCCCATGAACTACGTTCACCGCTCACCCGCTTGCAAATGGCCACAGGGCTTGCGGCGGGCCATGCCACTGCGCAAAGCCAAAGTTATATCGAGCGCATTGAGCGCGAAGCTCAGTTAGTTGAAAATATGCTCAGCGATATTTTGCATTTATCTAAGCTTGAAGCGGATCAAGCGCCAATCGATAAACAACTAATTAAGCTCAATGAACTGCTCGACCCGATACTGGAAGATGCTCAGTTTGAAGCACAACAATTGGGGAAGGATCTTGTCGTCTCAGCGCTACCCGAGGCAATACTTTATGGCGACCCAATGCTACTTAACCGCGCATTCGAAAACATTATTCGTAACGCGATTAAATATGCAACTAGCCTTATTAATGTCGAGATTGAAAGTGATGGTAAACACTTGCTATGCACTATCAGTGATGATGGTAAAGGCGTAAATAAAGATCTACTGGACAAGCTTTGCATTCCATTTTTCAGAGTGTCGAGTGCACGTACGCCGACTAAAAATCAAATGGGAGGCTTTGGGTTGGGTCTTGCCATTGCGCAGCATGCGTTAAAAGTACATGACGCCCATATCGAATTTAGTAATAATATTGGTTTGCAGGTCAGTATTCGAATTCCATTACACAGGTAGCCATGTTTTATAGCCAAAGTCAGCAACTTGAATCACATCTTCCTGAAATTGATAAGCACTGGCAAGGCTGCCAAAAAGGCTTTTTTGATACCCCTTATGGTAGGCTATTTTACGCCTACCACATTCCAGAAAAGGCAACGTTCAGCCTAGTATTGGTTAATGGCCGTATTGAATCGGCGCATAAATACAGAGAACTACTGTGGGAGTTGGCGCAAAACAACATAGCGGTATTTACCTATGACCATCCAGGACAAGGCTACTCGCCACGATTACTTAAAGACAAGCAAATCGGCTATGTTAGGCGCTTTGAAGATTATGCCGCAACATTGCACTGCTTTATGGATCAAATCGTTGCCGAGCAAAATACCTTACCACTTTTTATATTGGCGCATTCGATGGGTGGTGCCATTACTTGCGACTATTTATCGTTATTTCGGCCTCACAACATTGAGGGAGTGTATTTATCAGCCCCGATGCTTGGGATCAATACGACTCCCTACCCAGCTTGGTTTGCCGAGGGACTGGCGGGCACAGCTTGTTTATTTGGGCTAGGTAAGCATTATGCATTGGGACAAGTGCACTACCACAACAAGCCTTTTCAAGATAATGACCTTACTGATTGCCCAATCAGATATGCGCTATTTAGAGGTCTGTACGATCAATTTCCCGAGCTACAGCTCGGTGGTGTCAGTTTTGCTTGGCTATACACGGCGCTGCATAAATGCCGCTCGCTCCAGAATATTAAATTAGATCTGCCAATCCGTATCGCGACAGCCAGTGAAGACAGCATTGTTGATAATCAGGCGCAGAGTCAATTTGCCGCACACAGAGACAATGTGACACTTACAAAATTTATCGGGAAACATGAACTACTTTGCGAGCAAGATAACACCCGCAAAGCTGTGCTAGATGATTTTTATGCGTTTACAGCGGAGCTACTTACCGCTAAAGAAACAGGGTCTTGATGGATAAGTACATCCATCTCACAATCAAACTCTTCTTTAATGCTAGCAACCACCTCATCTGCAACCTGATGTGCTCGCATCAGCGGCATATCATCGTCAAGCTCTAGATGCAGTTGAATAAACTTGATTTTTCCACCTTGCCTAGTACGCAAATCATGTACTCCGTAAACATCCTCATGACTCGACGCGATAAGTATGATCTGTGCTTTTTCTTCGTCTGGCAGCTCTTTATCCATCAAGTGCGCAGCACTTTCCTTAGCAATATCCCAACTGTTATAAAGTAAATACATCGCCACCAAAATACCAAAAATTGGATCGGCGTAACCTACATCATAAAAGTTAAGCAATACCGCTAGGAGCACAGCAAGGTTTAATAAAATGTCGCCCTTATAATGCAACGAGTCGGCCTTAATGGCGATGGACTGCGTGCGTTTAACCACTTGATACTGCACCGCAACCACCAACAAAGTACACACTATCGCAAATAAACTCACCCACACACCAAACAACGAATGTGGAATTTGGGTTGGATTGATAATGCGCTCTACACCATGAAAAGCCAATAAACTCGCAGAGCCCGCGATAAATGCAGCTTGTCCAAGCCCAGCTAAAGCTTCTGCCTTTCCGTGACCAAATCGATGATCATCGTCCGCAGGACGCAATGCGTAGCTCAGTACAAAGAAATTCATTAAAGAGGCACTAATGTCAAGCAGTGAATCAGTTAAAGAGCCGAGCATAGCGGCACTACCCGAAGACAACCAAGCCCAACATTTAGCCGCGATCATCAATCCCACCATTATTATGGTGAATACACTCGAAAACCTCACCCAAAACTCATAGCTGCGATCCACTGGCACCTCATTTCTTTCATGTTATTTAATCTGAAGTTTGGCTAACTGAAAACCTAAACTTCTGATTAGTCTTCAAACCACTCGCAACATGTTCATGCATCGCGATGCTATTATATTACAGGGTAATGGTTTGAAATGAAAAACAGATTACGGTTGTATACTTTTTCACAACAATCTCACTTTAAAAGCTGCAGGGTAATGCCTTTCGCTCTATCAAGCGCAGCACATATAAATGTCGACAAGTTTCAGCTATACTGCCGGGCAAAATTTAATAGAGGCCTATCATGTTAGATATCGTTTTATACCAACCCGAGATCCCGCCTAATACTGGCAATATTATTCGTTTGTGTGCCAATACAGGATATTCATTACACCTAATAGAGCCGCTAGGATTTGAATGGGATGATAAACGGGTTAGACGTGCAGGCCTTGATTATCATGAGTTTAGCGAAGTTGAGCGCCACCCAAACTTTGAAGCATACTTAGCCAAACGAAATCCTAAGCGAGTATTTGCTTGCACGACAAAAGGTAGCAAATACCATCATGAAGTAGCCTATGAGGCAGGTGACTGCCTATTGTTTGGCCCTGAAACTCGTGGTTTGCCAGAAGACATTATTTTTTCACTGCCTGAGCCTCAACGAGTCCGTATTCCAATGCGCCCCGATAGCCGCAGCATGAACCTATCTAATGCCGTTTCTGTTTTTGTTTATGAGTCTTGGCGACAACTTGAGTTTGCAGGCGCAAAGTAAAAACCGCTCCTAGCTTCTGCTGCATAGGAGCAAACTTGAAGCACAAAAAAGGCGCCTTACGACGCCTTGCTAACTTTAATTTACATTAACTATAGGGATTCTTTTAAATTTCTGCGTGGTGCAAAATCGTACCAACAATATCACTGAATTTATTTGCCGGTTTCATTGAGTTTACTGCACGTCCACAAGCTTTCATCATATCGATGAGGTCAAAATAACCAACTGGATGCTGAGTCACTTCATCGATCACTAGCAAAAACTCGAAGCCACCTTCTTCCATTGTTTTTAGCACATTGCCAACCACAGTTTGGCTAGTTTGTTTTAAGGTGATTTGACGAAGATCGGATAGTGGGATCATGACATCATTGACGTTTAAATCACGTCTCGTACAGCCACGTCTTTCTGCAATACTCAACACGTAGCGACTACCAATTCTTGCGTTAGAGATCATACCTACAAGCTTTTCTTTACTATCTACGACAAAGCTTGCTCTGCGGTGCGTTTTATCTAGCACTAACGTAGCTTCATCTATGCTACTGTTTTCATCAATATGCTGCATTGGTGCCAAATGTAAATTGTGCATTAGGCAATGCGCTGGTGCTTGCTCTAGGTTGTCAGTGTTACAAGCTGGGAAGTTATTTTCAGCAAGTTCATGATTTGCAACAGGTTGAGTTTTCAATACTGTGTAAGTGTTCATAGATCACCTCTATCTTTAAAATTAATTAAGCACGGAAAAGGACTAAATTAATCTGCGACAGGTGGTGCTCTAATAGACTCGCTTACTGAGTTTGAATAAGAATAGGCTGGTTGCGATTGCGCTATGATAAAGCTACTAGGAACCGCGAAACGATGAGTCGTTGATACAACGCAATCATCTAAATCAGGGCTGGAGCTCGAGTTGTCTAGGTCGACAACGATAGGTGCGATTGAAAGCGTGGTATCACATTTAGCAGCATCGGCCGTTGACACAGTCAACAGACTCAACATACAAAATGTAATCATCCAACGAACTAACCGCATAGTATTCTCACTTCTACTGCCTTACTTTGAGTGTATGGGCAGTTTCTTGCGTTTACAAGTATTATTTCTAATCTATTTACTAAGCTTTTAAATATACTAAGGTTAATTTTTGTACGCACATTCAGCACTGTGTGAGCTGAGATGAATTGTTACTAATCTCCTGTTTGTAGCGCGCCGTTTAGCGTTATACTAACGCTGATATTTTTGGTATGTACCTTAAATCAAAAGAATTAAATCATACCAATTTTCTTAATTAAGTGAGCTATTTTGAGGCGAGAAAATCTTGTCGATAACCAGGCGAAATTTTGCTATTTAGTTGTTCTAAATGAGAAATTTTTAACGCAGCTAGCGTCAGGTTTACTCCTTCAAATTGAGCAAGTATTAAGACCAATTGGTATTACAACACGAGGTGTACAGTGCAACTATCACGCGGTATCGAGTACTTTATTGCCGGCTTTTCTTTGATCACCCAAAAAGGATTAAAACGTTTTGTATTTATTCCTTTAACAATCAATGTATTGCTATTTGGTGCGTCGCTCTTTTTTCTTTATGACTGGCTGACTCAAGGGTTTACTTACCTCAACGGGTTATTACCCGACTGGCTCAGTTGGCTGGAATGGCTAATGTGGCCAATTGCTATCTTAGTGATACTTTTCAGTTATAGTATGATTTTCACGGTGATAACCAACTTTATTGCTGCGCCTTTCAATGGCTTACTCTCCGAAAAAGTAGAACTTTACCTGACCAACCAACACATCAATGATGATAAGTTAATTGATACCATAAAAGATGTGCCGCGAATGTTGGGTAGAGAATGGACCAAACTCTGCTACTACCTTCCACGCGCACTCGGCTTTTTCATCTTACTTTGGATGCTGCCGATTGTTGGGCAAATTTTATGGATTATGTTTACATGTTGGATGTACAGCGTGCAATACAATGATTACCCGTTTGATAACCATAAAATTCATTTCAAGCAAATGAAAGATGATTTGAAGAGTAAACAAGGGCTGTCTTATGGCTTTGGCTTTGCGGTATTTATACTGACCTCAATTCCATTTGTTAACCTCATCGTGATGCCTGTTGCAGTGTGCGGAGCTACCAAACTGTGGGTAGAGAACTATCGTCAGCAATATCGCTAAGACGCTCGTATGACTGACATCTAGCTGTCAAAAACTCATGCTTTACTTACCTTTTTTGCAAGTATTAAGCGGAGTCGCTATGCGCCTAACATTAGGCCTTATCTGGTTAACGGTATTTTTACCGGGTTGCCAAACAACAAAACAGTTTGATGTCGGTACACGGCCTCAATTTTTAGTCTCGCAACTTTCAGATGGTGAGCTTAAAGAAAAGCTTGCAAGCTGTTTAGATAAACCAATCAAGCGCACACGTTTTTCCATAGGACATCGCGGTGCGCCACTTTTCTACCCTGAACACACCAAAGAATCATATATTGCCGCCGCAAAAATGGGAGCAGGCACGCTCGAATGCGATGTAACCTTCACCAAAGACAAGACTCTCGTTTGCCGCCATGCACAATGTGACCTTCATGCAACAACCGATATCTTACTAAAACCCCAGCTTGCGGCTAAATGTAAAAAACCTTTCACACCAGCCAATCCAGACACGAATGAGCCCGCTTTTGCAGAGTGTTGTACCTCAGATCTCACATTAGCGGAGTTTAAACAGCTAACCGGTAAAATGGATGGCGTAAATAATAAAGCCACAACTGCCGCCGAATACGTAAAAGGTACGCCCAATTGGCGTACAGATCTTTATGCAAGTTCTGGTACATTAATGACCCACAGTGAAAGCATTGCTTTATTTAAGCAGCTGGGTGTAAATATGACTCCTGAGTTAAAAACGCCAGAAGTGCCAATGCCCTTTAATGGGTTAAGCCAAAGTCAGCTCGCACAAAAAATGCTGGATGAATATACTGAGCACAATGTCCCCCCATCTCAAGTTTTTCCACAATCCTTTTCTTACCAAGATATTCAGTACTGGATAAAACATGCGCCAGAGTTTGCAAACCATGCCGTATTTCTTGATGGTAGAGAAGCTGGCGAACCTTTTGATATTAACAAACCAAGTACTTGGCAACCGTCAATGGAAGACTTAGCCAAAAATAAGGTAAAAATTATCGCCCCACCAATTTGGATGCTCATTAGCGAAGATAAAAACGGCGAGATCATTCCGTCGCAGTACGCCCTAGCCGCTAAACGCGCAGGATTAAAGATAGTTGCTTGGTCGCTAGAGCGCTCAGGCCCTTTAGCGAACGGCGGTGGTTGGTATTATCAATCCGTAAAGAACGCAATTAAGCATGATGGCGATATACTTAGGGTGCTAGACATATTGGCAAAACAGGTTGGCGTAGTTGCTGTTTTTAGTGACTGGCCTGCGACTACCAGCTTTTACGCCAACTGCATGGGAATTGAGTAAGCCAGCTGCATTAAACTAAAACCCATTAGAAAGTCATTAGCACCTATTTAAAAAGCTGAAAAATTTAGGTTTGTAAGTCCACAGCAAAACCACCAAAATTGATGTGAGTGTTGCTGTGGCGAACCAATAAACTAGCCCTAAAGAGACACCCCACATCGTTGTAGCAAAAGCCACCGTAATGAATAACAGTAAGTATCCGAATATCCTAAATCGTCGTTGTTGACCCACACCGAATGCTCCGTCTCTGTTAGAGAGCTTCACCCTATGTCGTGACAAGGATAAATTCAACAACGCAAAGGCTAAGAAAAGTAATACAAACAAAACAACAATTAACTTCATTGGGCCACCTTAGCTCTGATGTCTTCTTGTCGGCAACGTACAACCCAAAAAGCTGCTACAAAGCAAATAGAGATAAATAATACCGTTAAATCAAATCCAACCATCAGCCAATCGCTATTTATCCAACTAAGCCATATATTATGTTCCGTTGTTAGTGCGTTAAGTATAGGTAGTACCCCATATAGCAAAGCAGCACAGCATAACATTCGCTGCCAAAGCCATTTTTTTGAGGCTAATCCACAATAGAGTATGCATAAACCTAACGTTATAAAAAGTATATGCATTTCCCAAGCTGCTCGGCTTGGAAAGTCTATTGGCAATAACCGATTACCAGCAAAGTAAGACGCTATCGCGATAGGAAGCCCAAGGATCATCGCAATATTTATGCGCTCTATAATACTCGTTAGGATTTTATTAGTGCTACTCACTGCCTTACGCTTTTTCAACCATATCATAAGGCCAGTAGCTACCATCGCTGCGCCAAACAAACCTGATAAAAAGTAAATCCATCTTAGGTAAATATCAGCAAATAGCCCCTCATGTAAATGCTCCAAGAAATCATAAACACTTGCAGCTCCCCCAGCTTTTCCGAGTGAGATTTCGAGCATAACTTTATCTTCAATAGCACGATACTCAAGCAACGAGGCGAATTCGACACCACTTCTCGATTCAAACCAGATCTCAATGTGTTCTTTTTCTGTATTTCTTTCAACGACTCCAACATAACTAACTTTATGTGATTTGAAGCGACGTTTAGCATCGGCCAAAGCAGCTTGAACGCTTAACTCTGTGGGGAGCATCTCGATTATTTGCTGTGACTTTTGCTCTATCTGTGATTGCGCATAAAATTGGCGATGATTTTGCTGACCTTCTCCATAGCGCAGGTCAATAACTGGAGACATAGTGATCCCCATCAGCAGCAATAACCCGCTATAGGTGATCATCAAGTGGAACGGTAGTGGTAGCACACTAAAAATATTGTGAATATCTAGCCAAGAACGCAACCCTTTTTGAGCCCGGAACGTAAAGAACTCAACGAAAATTTTCTTGTGAATAACTAGACCAGTAACTAACCCTATAAGCATTAGCATTGCAGCAATACTGGTTAATATATAGCCTACAAGTTGCGGTACATAATGTAGATTATAATGCAAACGGTAAAGCGCCTCACCTCCGCTAGTTTGTCTATTACGGATAAGCGCTCCCGTCATTGGGTCGAGGCTGCTTTCGTGCCATTGTTTCGCTGTTTTTCTTTCGGCATTCTCAGGTTCTAACCAAGAGATTTCAATAAATGGATCTCTTGATGTGGGAAAGCTTACATACCACTGTGATGCATTATCACCATGTATGCTGAGTTGTCTGGTCGCGATATTCGTTATTGCGCTATCCTCAAGTCCTTTCGAAACCATGATTTCAGGTTTCATCCAACGATCAATTTCGTTTTCAAAATACCCGACACTGCCAGTTACAAAAATGAAGTACAGCATCCACGCAAAAACAACGCCGGTCCACGTATGTAGCCAACTCATAGACTGTCGAAATCTCGCTTTCATTCTCAAATAGCCTTTTCTAGATACATGACTAAAACGCTTAGCAAAACAACTAAAAGCGCAATAAAAAATATTGCTCTAGTAGTGCTTTTAACAGCAAACACCACGATCACAATCAAGGTGTAAATAATAAAACTCGACATCATTCCCGCGACAATACCATCGACTTTATTGTCTGATGGTAAGTACGAAATAAGCATGGCACTCAAGTTAGCGATAACATAACCACCAATCACGCTAAGTAAAACTCGGCAAGTAATATGCGCAGCTGGCGTTGGCTTAAATAAAGGTTTCATTAGCATAATAACCAAATGAAAAGAGCTAACCCTGTAAGTTAGCTCTTTTGACAATAACACTAGAATTGATAGGCAACTGTCAGCCTAATATCGCGACCTGCTTCTTTGATCCCGACGACACCTTCATAACCAGGAATATGACCGTAATCGGCGACACTACCATGGCTACGGTAAGACTCATCTAATAAATTTTGTATTGAAAGGTCGACTCTCAAAGAGTCGAATGGCTCGTAGCTAACATAAGCATCGACTAACTGGTAGCTTGGTTTGTCAATTGTCTCAAGCTTTTCAACCCAACCTAGCTCAATTGAACGGTGAAATACTTCAATATCATTTAAGCTCGCCACATACTTGTAATTCCAGCCAAGTTTAATCTGATCGTTTAAACGATAGTTAAAGTTTACGTTCAATGAGTCTCCAACCGCATTACCTAGACCACCGTATTCGTAGGCAGCCAAGTCAATGTTGTCAACTTCGATGCGGTTTGTGGATGTCGCGTCTGTGGGATCTGGCCAATCAAATATCACATTATCCAATTCAACGTTGTTATGGTTAAAGCTGACAATTACATCAAAATTGTCCGCTTGATAACCACCAACTAGTTCAAAGCCTTCACTACCTAAGTCACCGATATTTTCGTAGAAAACCCCTTCACGCCCTTTAAACTTGTCGAAGACAACACCATTAATTGTGCTAGAGTATACGGATGCTTCAAACATCCAAGTACCATCATTATATTGAATACCGAGTTCAACATTTTCTACTTCTTCAGGAACCAAGTTTGCATTCGGCGTTAGCTCACCGATCGTGAATGCATCTGCAATTTGTCTGCCTCGCAGCGCTTCCGCATAACCAAGTGACAACGTCAAGTTATCAGTAAGGTTGTATAGCAATCCAACATTTTTACTAAAACCATCCTGTTTTTTGGCTGAGAACTCACTGGTTGATGTAACTGGTGCACCAGCTGCATCAGTCTCAACAACCCAAACACCATCAACCTTCACCCAGTTTGCTTCCACACCTTGATGATCCAACTCATAGGAATCAAAACGTAGACCGAAACTTAAACGCAGATCAGGAAAAACTTGCCAATGATCTTGGACATAAGCTCCTAACACAGTACCATCTTCGTCAAAAATCCCACCAAAGTCTTCATAGGAGTGCGAATGTACCTTATCGTTTTTGTGCTCAATTCCATAAGTAATAGAGTGAGTGCCGATATCACTGGTATTGCGAATATCAAAACCTATCGTTTCAATTGAGGCATCCCAGGTATATAACTCGCGCTTGAATGATGACTTTGTTTGGTACACTGTTGTCTCTAAATTCACCAGAGAATTTAAAAACCAGTTGTGGTTAAGCACTAAAGTCTCGCGCTCACCCCAAGATGCAAACAGTGGGTCGCTTTCAAGTGGTGCCCAGTTTGTTTGCTTGCCAAACTCACCGTCCTCTTTTCTTTGTTCGTAGCTAACTGTAATATCTTGAGATTCTGTCAGCTTGGCATTCAGCTTAATAAATCCTAATGTTTGATCTGCTGCGGTTCCAGGAAGCGTATTACCATCACCATCTTCCATATTTTTGCGGCTAACTGTTACATACGAAGCTAAAATACCGATTGAATCAGTTGCCTTACCGTATAAAGATAAACTCTCTTTATGCCCGTCATTGGTAAAATAACTTACTTTGGCAGTTCCACCGAACCTGTCATTTTCATCCAATAGATCCGCCGCACTTTTCGTTTTAAACCGTATTGCGCCACCAACTGCACCGCTTCCTGATGTTGCTTCACCAGCACCAGCTTGTACCTCTACACTTTTCAATAACTCAGGCTCAATGGCAACACGACCTATGTGATGAAATAGTGTACTTGTTTGTGGAGCACCATCTACAGTGACATTCACCATTGAGTCTTCCACTCCACGAACAAAGATTTTTTGTGCAATCCCCAGCGATCCACCAACAGTAACTGAGGGAGTATGGCGGAAAATATCTTCTAGGTCATTTGCTTGGTAGTTAGCTAATACTGCTGGTGTAATTTCGGAGTTTGTTGTTGCCCCGACAACGGTAATTCTTTCGACTTTTTTTAGTTCTTTTTCTGTATCGGATTGCTCTGCGAGTACACCAAAGCTCAGGCTAAAGCAAGCAAGAGAAACGGCTGACGCTATGGTAGTTTTTCTAAAGAAATGACTTTTTTGGGATAAAAATGGCATGATTCATGTCTCAAACAACAGTTAAAAGGCTGAATCAGAATTATTACTATTTAGCTTTCTCAAGCAATCACTTTTACAATTGTTACATTTTACGAAACCGGAATTATTACTTGTACAACCAACCCTCCACTGGCTAAATTACGTGCTGACACGCGCGCTCTAACACTTCTCAAGTGTCGCTTAGCAAGTGCTAAACCAAGACCAAAACTATCACTTTGTGCGAGACGAGCATTGTCCACACGGAAAAATGGCTCAAATACTTTCTCAATAAACTCTTCGGGGATCCCAGGCCCCTGATCTAGCACTTCAACTAAATAATCGTTGCTTATTCGCTGTAGTTTTATCTCGACTTTTTTACCTTCAGGCGTAAAGCGTAAGGCATTACGAATGATATTCTCGATTGCTGGGCACAGTGCTCTATGGCAACTATTTACAACAACGGCACTTTTTGGCGATTCAAATAACAGCGTTCGATCAGGAAACTCAAACTTGGCGTCATCGATCAACACATCCAGCAGGTCTACTAAATCTACGCTTTCCTTCTGTAACATTGGATTTTCATTATCTAGCCAAGCCAAAGTGAGTGAATCTTCGACCAACTTTCTAATCTGTTGAGATTCACGAGCAATACGCTCTAAGTGTCGTTGGCTATCATTCTCTTCAAAGTTACTAACCGCAATATCTAGTCGAGTTAGCGGAGTTCTAAGTTCATGTGACAGATCAGCGATTAGCTGACGTTGACTTGCAATTAGCTCCCCGATCCTTGATGCCATCTGATCGAACGTAGAGGCTAAATGTGAAAACTCGTCATTGCGCTTGCCAAGATACTTTCCAAGTCTTACTTTAAAATTGCCTTTACTAAAAGCACTTGTTGCACTATCCAGCTGTCGCAATGGAATAATGATATGTCGATAAAGAAAGATGGATAATACCGCCAATACTGCCATAGGAATAAGTACCTGAAGCATAAATTTAGTCGTATTCCAGTAGATCCCAGGCCGCATTCGCTCTGGCAACTTTATGAGTAAGCTTGCATTAGAAGACTCGAATGGAAGCTCCATTATTGGATTTGATTCAAAATATAAATGTATTTTCCATTCAATGCTCCGACCAAAGTGATAGCTTCCAACGATATTCTGATCTATTGGCTCTCCAGCTAAATGAATAGCGTCAAAACTCGCGATTGATACCCATGTAGATTCTTCTTCCATCAGGTTTTTTATCCAAGCCTCTAGCGCTTCTTGGTTGTTAGCCAAGTAGAGTCTTTCAGCTTCAGACTTCCAATTCTTCATCTGGATTCTATCGCTTACAGCTATCATACTCATACTTTCTTCTGTTTTAAGTGTTAAAACATGCAGTAAATAGAAAAAAGCGACCAAACCAGCAGCTAGGATTAAGCTCAGTTTCCACAAAATATTTCGTTTCATTTAAAACAATAACCTTTTCCATGCACAGTTTGTAAACGCTCACCATGCCAGTTTGCTTCATTAAGCTTTCTGCGTACTCGACTTAAGTGCATATCTAAACTCCTATCATACGCTCCTAATTTTTTATTAAGCACAGACAGATATAAGTCAGGTTTGGTTATGATTGTATGTGGCCGTGAAGCAAGCTCCCAAAGCAACTTGAACTGAATTGGTGTGAACTCTAATATTTCGCCATGGACATAAACCGATTGAGTCTGCGAGTTTAGTGTGAGGCCATCAATGGAAATCTCTGACGGTATAGAGAGTTGAATCATATTTTGGCTTCGCCTAAGAATACTTTCCATTCTCAAGAGCAACTCTGTGGAGTTAAAAGGTTTAGCAATATAGTCATCAGCCCCATGCGCCAAACCTATAATGCGCTCCTCCTCGGCCCCCTTTGCAGACACCATTACAACAGGGATCTGACTCGTTGCTCGCAGCTTTTTTAACAAAGAAACACCATCTAATTTTGGCAACATATTGTCCAAAAGGATCAAATCATGTTGCTGTAACTGCGCAACTCGTAATCCCGACTCACCATCAAAGCACTGATCAACTTGATATCCTGACTTTTGCAATAAACCTACCAAGTAGGTACCTAAAGTACAGTCGTCTTCGATTAGCAAGACCTTGCTCTCTCTCACATCAAACCTTTAAAAATGCAAATGATAACCAGTTTCATTTTTGCATATTAAGCACTGTATTTTGAAAAGTAAATCTCAGTTGTAACCAGATGGGTCTATTTTTTGCGAAGATAAGAAATACAAAGTATCAGAAAGCAAAAAACCTCGCGATTGCGAGGTTTTTTAAAGGATGGTGCCCAGAGGCGGAATCGAACCACCGACACGAGGATTTTCAATCCTCTGCTCTACCGACTGAGCTATCTGGGCAAATTTTTTCTAGTATCTAAATCCTTAAAAGGATTTTCAATACAACTCCAAATGGCTCTATCGACTGAGCTATCTGGGCAATTTTTTCTGGTATCTAAATAACTAAAATATCTAGAAAATACAGGCTTTCGCCTAAATAAAGTGGTGCCGACTATCCGAGTCGAACGGATGACCTACTGATTACAAGTCAGTTGCTCTACCAACTGAGCTAAGTCGGCACACTAATTCGTGTACCATGCAGTTTCTGCATGCACCACATTGCTAATGCAATGATTTTAATTTGGTGCCCAGAGGCGGAATCGAACCACCGACACGAGGATTTTCAATCCTCTGCTCTACCGACTGAGCTATCTGGGCGTGCGGCGTATTAAACGGGTTTTGCGGTTCTAAGTCAACCCTTTTTTTAAATACATTTATCGTTTGCACAGTTTTCAGACAAAGCGGTTAAAATACCGCTTTTTCGATGAAAAAACGCCCGACTAGCCATGTTTTACTGCATTTATCGGTTTATTTCTATGAGTAAGACAAATTACCGTAGGCCTATAACAAATAGAAATCCACATCTTGAGGCTAATGTACATATAAAGAAGTGAAACAAACAAGAAGGTATGTTTTTTATTCTTCCGATATCACAGCTAAACGACACTTACCCACTCTTTTAGATTCTCATCTTTATATAAAGTCAAAATACAGGTAGCTACCTTGCGACAACTCTAGCACTGACCCTCTGATTACGAAGCTAGTTTACGCAGCAGTAGTTAGCCGACATGCCGGCCATTAGTTTACCGCAACTCTCATTCACCTGAGCTACCTATACCTAACTCTGCAAGCAATATTGCCTTTGAGCTAAAGTTTATATTAGCCACCGCAATTACCGTCATGGACACTCATCATTTAACAAAAGAATTAAGTAAAATTTAGCTTCTATTAAAACCCAACCTTCCAAGCTCTCTTACCGAGACCGACAATGCACTTGTAACAACCTGATTATTCAGAGATTTAAAATAGTCTTACCTCTCACCCTATTACTACTATTGATTGAAAAACGAGAGGTAAAAACTTGCCGAAGGTGATAGGATTACTACAACTACTAAGTATAAATAATTCTTTTGGGATTAAGCATGGCAAATAGCGCGAATACCAATGCAAATGGACGGATACTTTTTTTATTCATCGCAATACTGACTGTTGGACTGTGCAGCGCCGTAGGTGCTTACTTACTGCCAAAGCAAGCTGCAGTCTCTTCCGCGCCGACCGTGAACCTGCAACAGCAAGCAACAACAGTTGCAGCTCCCCTTGCTAAGGTAGTTACACAACATGGTTTTGATAGTGCCAAGCAGATTGTGTCCGCATTAATAGCATCTAACGAACATTTGGGCGCCTATTTGTATGTCAATACAGGGGTGGGACAACCAAACTTGGTATTTCAACAAAGTTCAGGTGAGCAAGTCATTGCATTGAATCGTGAAGAATCTTATATCAAAGGCATGATGCAGGTTTACCACGTCCCACTGCGGTTAGATGAGCAAAGTGTTGGTGAGCTTATTTTGACTTATACCCCACCCGTTTCAGCTGCGTCATCAGGCGACCCGTTCTTTGCTTATATACTACTCGCTGTCGCTATTATTAGTACCTTGCTGATTGTTGTGATTACTGCACGCAAGCTTTCTGGTGCATCGAGTAACGATACTGAAGAGCTTATCTCAGAAATCAATCATCTGACGATGGATAAAAACTATAAGTCGGCGGTTGGTACTTATTATAGTGGTGGCTTGGCTGAGGTTGCTAAAGCAATAAATGCACTATTAAAGCAAGTACAATCATCCATAGAATCCGACCAAGCAACACAAAATGAATTAAAACAGCTTCAAGAAAGTCTCGAAACTGAGGTTCAAGCCCGCACGCTGGCGCTAGAAAAGGCGATTTTAAATGCGGAACGTGCAAGTGATGCAAAAACCACTTTCTTAGCCACCATGAGCCACGAGATCCGCACACCAATGAATGGTGTAATTGGTACCATTGATTTACTACGTCAAACTGATCTTGACGGTGCTCAGCATCGCCTTACCACTATTATTCGCGACTCGGCTTTCTCGTTACTTGGTATACTCGATGATATTCTCGACTTTTCTAAAATTGAGGCGGGTAAATTACGCATAGATAATAGTGCTTTCTCAGTGGCTGAAACCACAGAGGAAGTCGCACGTGTACTTTCATCTGTAGCGAAAAAGCGTAAGCTAGACTTGCAACTATTTATCGCTCCTGACATTCCAACCAATTTAATTGGTGATACCGTCCGCGTGAGGCAAGTACTTTATAACCTTTGCAGTAACGCCATCAAGTTCACGACTACAGACGACTCAATACAAGGTTATGTAAAAATCTCCGTAGAAGTTTCGCAAAATACCTCGGAGCACTATACTTTGCGCTTTACCGTTACAGATAATGGTAAAGGTATGACAAAAGCCCAATTAAGAGAGATTTTTAATCCGTTTATTCAAGCTGAAGGCTCTATCACCCGAGAATTTGGCGGTACAGGACTTGGCCTTTCCATTTGTAAAAGTTTAATCGAGCTCATGCTTGGTAGTATCCATGTTAATTCTGATATTGGCATGGGAAGTGAGTTTGTTGTGGAGTTGCCATTTAGTGTGGATGGCAAAGTAAATTACGCGAACAAGCAAATGTTAAACGGGCGTTCCATTGCCCTACTCACCCCAAATAACGAGAGACGCACTATTTTGAATCGCTACCTATCATTTATGGGTGCAAACGTGATTGCCATCGATGAAAGCGAGATAACTGAACACCAGCACGAAGACCAATTAATTTGGGTGCTCGACGGCTTAGACGGCATGGATAAGGTCAATGAAGAGCTAAGAACCGTAGTCTATTCGCTAGAGAAAAATGAACAACAAGTTGTTGTATTAAGTAAAATGGACGAAGCTGCGCTCAATCATAAAAATATTTTCTACCTCAATGCTTCGCCATTGTGTAAGTCTAGCTTTATGACGGCCATCTTGGTCGCTGCGGGCTTGCATAAACCAAAAGATACCACTCCTTCACGCACTATCAACGACTTCTTAAGCGTTGATGAAGCAAGAGCAACCAACAAATTGGTGTTGTTAGTTGAAGATAACGTATTAAATCAACAAGTGCTGACCGACCAATTACACCTGCTAGGCTATGGCGTCGAAGTTGCGGAAAATGGTGAGGAAGGCCTAGAACTTTGGAAAAAAGAGCACTTTCCTATCGTACTGACTGATTTACATATGCCGAAGATGTCGGGCTACGACATGGTAAAGCATATTAGAGACTATGTAGAAACCGCAACCGATACCATTGAGCAACCATACATCATTGCCGTGACAGCTAATGCACTAAAAGGCGAAAGGGAGCGTTGTGAGGCTGGTGGCATGAATGACTATATTACTAAGCCGGTTGAGTTAAATGTACTAGAAGCAACACTCAATAAGTGTATTGAAAGCTTACCAAAAACACAGCAACCACAACAAAATACTGAGCCATCAGCTGCGTCAGTAGCCGTTAGCCAGGTACAGGCAGGAGAAGAGCAAGAAACAGAGCTAGAGCCTGCGATTAATGAAGCTATGCTTGTAGAGCCTGAAGTTATTGCGACAGAGGGCAGTGAGCCTGCACCAGCTATCAATATGGACATGCTCAACAAGTATGTAAACCATGATGAAGCAAAACGAAATCGCTTTTTCAGAATGTACTTAGAACAAAGTAGTCAGTTAACACGAGATATAAACGGCGCGGTGATCACGATGAGCCAAGAGGAAATCATTGAAGCTTGCCATCAACTTAAGTCTATCTCTAAAACTATCGGTGCCGAAAAAGTAGCAGAAACAGCCATCGAGTTTGAATCTTTGTGTAAAGAAGGCACACTTACCACCGATCAGCTTATTCAGATGCGTGATAAGTTGGAGCAGGACTTTTTAGCCGCTACAGAGTTTATTCAACAATATTTGAGCCAAGAGGCCTAATGATGTGGGGGCACTGCCCCCTCGCAACTCCAGCCTCCACTAGGGGCAAGCGTTTTCTCAACAAGGTAAAGAGAAATGGATCGCAGGGTCGACCTGCACCGACACCTGCAATGAATGGTAAATATCAGCGATATTTATGCTCACGCCATTCATTTAGATATAAACGCCACCCACAAGAATGATCCCTCCCTGAATCACTGACCGCATTTTATTCGCTTTCTGACTCCAAACACTTCCCCTATTAATTTTCACTGAGTATACTGACGCGCTTTTTTAAATTAGTTAGTCGTTACATACAACAAACGCTAGTTGAAATAGGTACTGGCCACCCGTTCAAAAAAAGTACAGGCATGCCTGAGCTCAACAAGTAGATATCTGATTAAGGTTTTTACTCGGTGACTCAACAAGCAATGCCAATCTGCATTGAAAAGTGTTCTATTTACCGCGCATCGTTTCTAACGTTGCATGCTAAGTATATGGCTCATTATTCAGTGTTGATTGAAAACATTAGATGCAATAACGCATTCTTTATAAAAATGGCCAGATACAACACATTGATTAGATTAGGAAGTACATATGAATTCAGTTCCGAAGGCCGGAGAATTTCTGGGTCACCCTAAAGGCCTCTTCTTATTATTTGGTACCGAAATGTGGGAGCGCTTTGGCTACTACGGTATGCGTGCCATCTTAGTTCTTTATCTTGTAGCACAAGTACAAAATGGCGGCTTTGGTTGGAGCAATGCCGACGCACTAAGCCTTTACGGCACATTTACCATGGCCGTTTATCTTACTCCGCTGTTTGGTGGTTGGCTTGCAGATAACGTATTAGGTCAGCGTAAAGCCATCATTATTGGTGGTATTTTAATGGCCGCAGGTCATTTTATTATGGGTATTCCTCACAGTGTTGTGGCAGGACAAGAAGTAAACGTCTTCTACTTTGGCTTAGCACTGCTTTGTCTAGGTAATGGCTTATTCAAGCCTAATATCTCAACGATGGTTGGCGATTTATACCAAGAAGGTGACAAGCGCCGTGACGGTGCATTTACTATCTTCTATATGGGTATCAACTTAGGTGGTGCATTAGGTCCACTTGTTGCCGGTTATGTAGCGGCAGTAGTTAACTGGCAGGCTGGCTTTATCGCGGCGGGTGTAGGTATGATCATTTCTGTGGTTATGCAGCTTATCTTAAGCCAGAAATACCTTGGCGATATCGGTAAAGTACCTTCAGCTAAACTTTCTCAACAGATGTCTGACTCTCTGACAAAAGAGCCGCTTACGAAGAAAGAAAAAGATCGTATTCGTGTTATTTTCACTATGAGTGTTTTCTCAATTATCTTCTGGATGGGTTTTGAGCAGGCAGGTGGCCTGATGAACCTATTCGCAAACGACTATACCAACCGTATGTTTATGGGCTTTGAGATCCCTGCTTCTTGGTTCCAGTCGCTGAACTCTATTTTCATCATCGTATTTGCGCCATTAGTAGCCATGATCTGGTTAAAGCTAGATAACAAAGAGCCAAACTCTCCTGTTAAGTTTGCCATTGGCCTTGTTTTCCTTGCGTTAGGCTTCTTAACTATGATGCTAGCACTTGCAACAGAGGGCGGCGAAGCGGGTGACACACTGCAGATCAGCATGATTTGGTTGGTGTTGTTCTATATGTTCCACACACTTGGCGAACTATGTTTATCACCAATCGGTCTTTCTATGGTAAGTAAATTGGCGCCACTACGTTTAGCATCACTACTAATGGGTATTTGGTTCCTATGTACGGCTGTTGCAAACAAACTTGCTGGTCTTGTGGGCTCTTTCATCGGTGAAGGCCAAGAAGCGATGAAAAATGCGATGAGCATCTTCATTGGTTTAGGTGGCGTAGCCTTGCTGTCTGCTGTGTTAATGTATCTATTAAGCAACAAGCTTGTAGATTGGATGCACGGCGCTGAGGGTAAGCACGAACCTCATACGCAAGAGCATTACCTTGCAGAAGAACTAGAAGTATCCGCTGAGAAGCAATAATATTTGCTGTAAACCACGCTAATTTAGCGTGGTTTACTTCTCTCTCAACAGTCAAATGTAAACATTTAAATACACTTAGCGTCATTTGACCTCTCAATTTAGTGATATGATAAAAAACCTCCTTTTCATGTTACCCCTCAACAAAAAGCATAAAAACCAAATAAAATCATAGTAATAGAGAGTAACCCCAATGAATATCCTGCAAAACTTCTTGCTATTTTCAGTCAAAATTTAAGCAAAAATAATTATCGTCAAGCCAGTATCAATTTTGTGTCTTTTACATGGCAATTGTGCAACTAAATTTACAAACTCTCCTACTGCTATTTACTGCCTCTAACTTCCCCTTTGCAGTAATTTGATTAATCATCCAGTCATAAATACTAACAAGTCACCCAGTGCTTAATACGGGAGTAAAACAATGAGTGAAGTAAATAATCCACTAGGCCTAGTCGGCATCGAGTTTACAGAATATGCAACACCAGACGCTGATTACATGGATAAGGTATTCACTGACTTTGGATTCTCAAAACTAAAGAAATTTAAAGACAAAGATATCGTTTACTACAACCAGCACGATATTCACTTTTTGTTGAATAACGAGCGTGAAGGCTTCTCGGCACAGTTTGCGAAAAGCCACGGTCCGGCAATTTGTTCTATGGGCTGGCGTGTAGAAAATGCGCAAAAGGCATTTGATACTGCGGTTGAGCGTGGTGCAAAACCAGCGACTGATTCAACACACAAAGACCTACCATACCCAGCGATTTACGGTATTGGCGATAGCCTTATCTATTTCATCGAAAACTTTGGCGATAAAGGCTCTATCTACGAGCAAGACTTCGTAGACCTAGAAGAGCAAAAGGTTGTTGAAGACAAAGGCTTTAAGCGCATCGATCACCTAACAAACAATGTTTATAAAGGAACGATGGAAACTTGGGCTAACTTCTATAAAGACGTATTTGGCTTTACTGAAGTTCGTTACTTTGACATCAAAGGTCAAAAAACGGCGCTACTTTCTTATGCACTTAAGTCACCATGTGGCACCTTCTCTATTCCAATCAACGAAGGTAAAGATGACAACAACAACCAAATCGATGAGTACTTAGATGAGTACAATGGTCCAGGAGTACAGCATTTAGCCTTTTTGACTGACGACTTGGTTGGCTCATTAGATAAGCTCGACAAGAGCACCATTGCCACCTTAGATATCGTAGATCACTACTACGACACTATCTTTGACCGTGTGCCTTGGGTTAAAGAAGATAAAGAAAAGATCAAACAGCACCAAATTCTGGTAGATAGCCAAAGCGAAGATTGCTACCTACTACAGATTTTCACTAAAAATCTGTTTGGCCCAATTTTCATCGAAATGATCCAACGTGTTGACGATGGCGGCTTTGGTGAAGGTAACTTCCAAGCGTTATTCGAGTCAATTGAACGTGACCAAGAGCGCCGTGGCGTGATCTAAGTACACCTATTAAATTAATTAAAAAGCAGCTAGCGATAGCTGCTTTTTGTGGTTTATCAAATTGCTATTACGACTTGAGTTTTTCACTTTTGACCATAACTCAAGTTGAAAGCCAAAATTAAAGGAAGGGCAATGTCTCAAATTAACGAAACACACGACATCCAATTAAAGAGTTGGGTAGCTAGTGCGAATGCGACTGGAACTGATTTCCCTATTCAAAACTTACCTTTTGCAGTATTTCGCCGTAAGAACAGTAACGAAGAATTTCGTGGCGGTGTTGCGATTGGCGATCAAGTACTAGATCTTGGTGCTGTTGTTGACGCTAACCTACTTTCAGGTGATGCAGCAGAGGCTGCAGAAGCGGCAAATGCCCCAGCATTAAACGAATTTATGGGTATGGGTCAACAGTACTGGTCAGCTCTAAGACTTGCGCTTTCTCGTGCATTACGTGAAGGCTCTGAACTGCAATCGAGCCTAGAAGGCGCATTGGTTGCACAAGATGACGTGGAATATGCTTTACCTTGCCACATTGGCGATTACACCGACTTTTATACCTCTATCTATCACGCAACAGCGGTGGGTAGCCTGTTCCGCCCTGATAACCCTCTGCTACCAAACTACAAGTGGGTACCAATCGGTTATCATGGTCGCTCTTCATCTATAGGTGTTTCAGGTCAAACATTCCCTCGCCCTAAAGGCCAGACTAAAGCACCTGATGCGGATACCCCATCTTTTGGTCCTTGTAAGCGCCTAGACTACGAGCTTGAGCTAGGTATTTATCTAGGTAAAGGTAATGAACTTGGTGACTCTATCGCGATTAAAGATGCTGAAGATCACGTTTTTGGTTTTTGTTTATTTAATGACTGGTCTGCACGTGACTTACAAGCCTGGGAATATCAACCATTAGGTCCATTCCTTGCGAAAAACTTCGCGTCAACGGTTTCTCCTTGGGTTGTAACCACAGAGGCTCTGGCACCATACCGCACTCAATGGCACCGTGATGAAAACGACCCACAACCGCTGGAATACTTAGAATCAACGCAAAACCGCGAGTCTGGTGCTATTGATATTCGCATGGATGTCTTACTAGAGACTGAAAAAATGCGTAGCGAAGGCGCTAAACCAAGCAAATTGTCTGAATCCAGCTTCAAGCACAGCTATTGGACGGTTGCGCAAATGGTGACACATCACACAGTGAATGGCTGTAACTTTTTACCAGGCGATATGCTAGGTTCGGGTACGCAATCAGGCCCTGAGCACGAAGAAGCGGGTTCATTACTCGAACTATCCCGTGGCGGCAAAGAAACCATTACTCTAGAAAATGGCGAAGAACGTAAGTTCTTAGAAGATGGTGATAAAGTAATTATGCGCGGCTGGTGTGAAGCTAATGGCTATAACCGTATCGGTTTTGGTTCTGTTGAAGGCACTATACTTCCAGCAAAATAATCGCAATTAATTGTGAGTTAATCGCAATTTTATTTACTTTTAAATCAAAGGCATGATGATTTCATGCCTTTTTTTAGTTCTAAAAACTGGAAATTTGACTAAAAATTGTTAGAGTGTAGCGCTGATTTAAATCCGAGGTTGAATGTTGCAAGTACTCAAGCGCCTATATCTAAAGCTGTTTAAGCCAACTCAATTAATTGTTCGTCAAGACGCAACTGTCAAGATGTTGAAATTGCCATCTTGGGTTCAAGCTTGCTCGATTTTGATTTTGCTTGCGCTCGCTATGTGGATAGCCAATGCCTCGCTCAAATTACAAGAAAACGGTGACAAGCTCACTAAAGAGCAACAAAACTTTGCGCAGCTGCAAGCCAAGTGGCAAGCAGAAAAATCACAGCTTCAAGCACGATTAGCACAGCAAAAAGGCATGCTTGACCAACTGTCACAGCAGCACAGTGTGCTTGAGTCATTAGTTGACTCGACCCAAACAACTGACGACAACGTAGCGGAAGGCGAGCTAGAAGAAATATCTTCAGACATTGAAAATCCACAACCAAGCTCTACAGCTGAGTTTGCTCCCCAAGCCAGTCTTCTACTCATTCAACAACGACAGCTCAGCGAACAGCTTGGGCAATCATTCAGCGCTGAAATTGCTGCGATGCAACAATCCATCGATAGTGCGGGATTACAATTATCATCTGATTTCTCAGAAGCGCAAGGTGGCCCCTACTTCCAAGCCGACTTAGAATTGGTAGAAGCCAGCTTTATTAATGCCATTGACCAATACGCAGTTTATGCACAGCTATCGACGATGATTGGCCAACTGCCAGACACATTACCTGTCGCTCAGGAAAAATATTATGTCTCTAGTGCTTTTGGCTTTCGTAAAGACCCAATAACTGGCCGCCGTGCTTATCATAAAGGTATCGATCTCGCAGGTTGGCACAAAACACAGATCGTAGCCCCAGCCTCTGGCACCGTTAAACGAGCGGGGAAAAATGGCGGCTATGGCAATTTTATTGAAATTGAACACGCCAATAACATCACCACACGCTACGGCCACCTTCACACCATCAAGGTAAAAAAAGGCCAGCAGATCAATAAAGGTGACGTAATTGCACTAATGGGCAGCACAGGAAGAAGTACGGCGACACACTTGCACTATGAAGTGATTCAAGGTAAAAAACACCTTAACCCAATTAAAATCGCTCGCGCATTCAATAAGTAACATCTAATTGCAATTACGCTGCGATAGTGAGGCATTCGTGTTTAACTCTTTTAAAAACCAACGAAACGACGTCCCAGCTATTATTGCTCATAGCACTAAAGTCACGGGCGATATTGTCTGTGAAGGTGAACTACAATTAGATGGCACCGTTCATGGTAACCTCGACATAGAAAAACTAATCATCGGCAATAAAGGTTTAGTACAAGGTAATATCCAAGCCAATGAGCTGACTATATTAGGCAAAGTGGAAGGTAATATTCAGGCTAAACAAGTCACGCTGCTTCCCAGCGCTCAAGTTTTTGGCAACATAGAACACGAAACCCTAACGATCGAAGCCGGTGCGCACGTCGATGGAAAACTAACACACCGTAATGAGCGAGCCAATAACGTCACGGCAATTGACTCTTCTGGTGATCAAACCATAAACAATTAAGATCTTTTCGCGCTGATATACATATTAATGTCGGCGTGGAATACCTTCTCCCCTGTAGTATTAAAGACCTCCACCGGTACAACTAACTCTTCTTTATCTTGCCATGCTCTTGGGTACTCTATTTGCGCCACGGCATGCAGATCGGTCTCGGCTTTGGCTAAGTATTGCACTGACATCCCCTTTGGGATCCAGCGATGGGTCTTATGATCGATGGTCGCGTCTGTCATGACTCCAGCACATAGCTCCGCAAGATTACACTGTGCAATCGCATGAACCGTGCCTATGTGGTTATGAATGGCTTTACGGTTGCGAATGGTCGCCCTACAAACGCCAGGCTTCAATTGTGTGATTTTAGGCTTGATGGTACCAAAGTAAGGAGCTTTACGACATACCGCCTTACTGAACATCCATTTACCAAATGGCAACCAACTCATCCTTTTATAAATTTTTAAAAGTGGTGCAGACATAAGATTTTTCTATAATGATTTTGCTTAAAATTAACACATCTGACCAGTTAATCAACCATCTATAATTATCAGCGAATAAAATATCTTAAAAATTTGCTAAATCGGCGCTTTGTCCTGTCTTTTCTCGTTCTCCACAATACAATAGCGACCAAAAGGAGACGCCATGACCCAATCAAACTCAAAAGCACTGATTTTTATTCTCGCTTTACTTGTTATCTTTTGCCCTTTAGGTATCGATCTCTATCTACCTGCATTTGTGGATATGCAGTCCAGTCTTCAAGTATCGGAAAGCCAAATTCAACAAACAGTGAGTATCTATATGCTAGCTGTGGGTCTTGGGCAGTTGATAGCAGGTCCGCTTGCGGATAAATATGGTCGTAAGCCGATTGCGCTAGTTGGAATAATTTTATTTGCGCTTGGTGCTATAATGGCAAGCTATGCCTCCACTTGGCCACTCATGATGGTAGCTCGAGTGCTGCAAGGCTTGGGGGCGTGTGCTACTTTTGTCAGCGCCTTTGCCATTGTTCGTGATAGTTTTGGGCACAAAGGCAGTGGCCAAATGATCACTTACCTCAATGGTATTGTATGTTTTATCCCAGCGTTAGCGCCAATTTTAGGTGCATGGCTCACTGTCGAATTTGGCTGGCAGAGTAATTTTAGCTTTTTGTTTGGCTTTGCCGTTCTTGGCCTCATCTTAGTTTCTCTTATCTATAAAGAGACTCGCCCCGAAGATACACATTACAGCGGTCATATCCTAGATTTGAGACGTTTTAAGCCAATGCTCAGTAGCTCAACTTTTTTATACAATGCCGCCTTAACGATGCTTGGTATGGCAGCAATGCTGGTATTTGTGATCTCAGCTCCGGGGTGGATCATGGCAAAAATGGGCGGCAGTGTTTCCGACTTTACCTTTTGGTTTACTGGCAACGCGGCGTTGAGTATTGTCGCAAGTTTTGTTGCTCCCCACTTCATCAAACGCAATAGCCAAAAGTCATTAACTTTCGGTCTCGCCGTTTTTAGCTTTAGTGGTCTGTTGCTACTGGCTTTGCCACAAACTGAAATAGCGCATTTTGTACTGCCAATGTATATGGCATCAATTGGCTTTGCATTTACGATCGGAGCTGCGGCTGGTAAAGCGTTATCAGGGTTTGCTAAACAAGCAGGGGCGGCCTCAGCGTTGATTGGAGTATTACAGATGAGCGGTGCGGGTGTGCTTGCAACCATGACGCAACCACTGGCACTGGATGCCCCCATGCAACTTGCCTTGCACTTATTACTGGCGTTACCTTTCTTGCTATTACTAGCCACAAAGCATCGCCACCAGCTTCACAGCGCAGCTTAAACATTATTTATCGTAACAGTAGTAAAATTGTCACAACTAACAATGATAATAATCATACAGACAGCATCAGTGTTAAGGACGGCGGTACATAATGCTACCAAGTATGTGAGCAAGGTAGCAATGCAGCCTGTTTAGCAACACAAACTGTTGTGTTTTAACTCCCAACCAATTCAAGAATGTCGGTCTTTTGATCGGCATTTTTTATTTTACTACTTTCCCCCACCTTTTGTTGATAGCTTGTTCATATCCCTCTCTTAAGATCTGGATAAAACGAGTAAGCCTGTGACCACAGAAGTTTGTTCATTTCCATTTCACTTCTACACTCTATAATGGATTTGGACAGTCACAGAAGGAGTTCATAAAATGAGTACATCGGGTTATACCCCACCTAAAGTTTGGCAGTGGCCATGGCAAAGTGGCGATGGTAGTAAATTCGCAAATATCAACCGCCCTACTGCAGGCGCAAGATTCGAAAAGTCCCTACCGCAAGGCAAACACCCGTTACAACTCTACTCCCTAGCAACCCCAAACGGCGTGAAAGTGACTATCTTGCTAGAAGAGCTTTTAGCAGCCGGGGTAAAAGAAGCAGAATATGATGCCTTTTTAATTAATATCATGGAAGGTGAGCAATTTAGCTCAGGGTTCGTTGCACTTAATCCAAATTCTAAGATCCCCGCGTTATTAGATACCAGCACCAAGGAACCTACCAAAATCTTTGAGTCTGGCTCAATTTTGCTTTATTTAGCTGAAAAGTTCCAAAAGTTCATTCCACAAGATCCCACAAAACGCACCGAGTGCCTCAACTGGTTATTTTGGCAAATGGGGGCTGCGCCGCTTCTTGGTGGTGGATTTGGCCACTTCTATGCCTACGCACCCGAGCACTACGAATATCCAATCAACCGCTACACGATGGAAGTGAAGCGCCAACTGGATTTACTGAATCAACACCTAGCTACAAGAGAATATATTTGTGGCGATGAATACACTATCGCGGATATGGCGATCTGGCCGTGGTATGGCGTGCTAGCCCAAGGACACCTATATGATGCGGCAGAGTTTTTAGACGTCAATGGCTATGAACATGTGATCCGCTGGGCTGGACTCATCGCCTCAAGAGATGCGGTCAAACGCGGAAAAATGGTAAATAGAACATGGGGAGAACCTCATGAGCAGCTTCATGAAAGACACGACGCCAGCGACTTTGATACCAGCACCCAAGACAAACTAGAACCATAACCTTACCTTGGTTTAATTCTTGGTTTAACAAGGGTTAGCTTTATCTATCGGGTTTGAATAATCAGATTTAATCAAACCCGATTGTCTGTATGTCAGAAAAGAATGGTGTTAGTACCTTGCTAGAAGCGCAAAATGCTTTTGCTGGTATTCTTCAACGGATTTTTAGCACTTTAGTCAGCACTTTCTTATTAGAGCATCGAACACATCTGCATTAGTGTTTACCCAAAGATATGAAATCCACTATGTAATCTTCCGACTATCGCGACTAAACCGCTTCCCATTATCACCCCTATAAGAAGCGTTCCGAAAATAAGACATACATAGAGTAGTGTCCAAGTGTAACTCCCCCAAAAAATGAAACAGTTTATAAGTAGAATTTTCCATTAACTAAAATAGGAAAATTTACGATGAGAAAAAGCAAGTTCACCGAAACCCAAATTGTCAGCATGATCAAAGAAGCTGAGTCAGGTATTCCTGTACCAGAAATCTGCCGTAAACATGGCATCGGCCAAAGTACATTTTACAAATGGCGCTCAAAATATGGCGGTATGGAAGCGTCTGATATTAAACGCCTCAAAGAGCTTGAAGAAGAAAACCGTAAGCTAAAAGATATGTTTGCAACGCTTAGCCTAAAGCACTCGATGCTTGAGGATATCATCGCAAAAAAGCTGTAAAAACAAGTAGGCGCAGAGCTTGGGTAGAGCATTTAAGAGCTCAATTTAACGTCAGCGTCGCATTTGCTTGTGAAGTGGCAGGGCTAAGCCGCTCAGTTTTTTATTACAAACATAAACGGCCGTTAGATGATGAAGTTATCGACGCATTACTTGCGCTGGTAGAGCGCCATCCTAGGTGGGGGCTGCCTAAGCTATTCAAAAGGCTTCGCAATAAAGGTAAGCCGTGGAATAAAAAGCGTGTTGAACGCGTTTACAACATGCTAAAACTAAACTTGAGACGTAAGGGGAAGCGCCGTGTTCCAACAAGAACACCTGAACCATTAAGTGCACCGACACAACATAATGAATCGTGGTCAATGGACTTTATGAGTGACGCATTAAGCTATGGACATCGCTTTAGAACACTGAATGTGCTGGATGATTTCAACCGACAAGCACTGGCGATTGAGGTCGATACAAGCTTAACTTCTGAACGCGTTATTAGAACGCTACAACAAATTATTGCTTGGCGAGGAAAACCAAAGCAGATTAGAGCGGACAATGGCCCAGAATTTACTTCAACGGCACTCGAAGATTGGGCAATGAAAAATGACATCAAGTTGGAATTTATAGAGCCTGGCAGTCCTTACCAAAATGGTTTTGTTGAAAGGTTTAATCGGAGTTACCGTGAAGAAGTGCTAGATTTATACTTGTTTGAGTCACTTCAAGAAGTACGTGAAATCACTGATGAGTGGTTAGATATTTACAATTATGAGCGACCACATGATTCACTTGGCGATATGACACCAATTGGTTACCTTGAGGCTGCATAAAATTCTATGAAATAGCTGTACTAAATTGGGTGGAGTTACACAAGCACTGGAAGATTTTGACCTCTCCTGCTCCTCTGAAGTATTGTCGGAACATCGGTAGATTCTAAGCAAACTTCTTTCCACCCAAAAACGGTGCCACCGATCAAGCCAAAAAGCAGTGCGACCGCGAAAGTAATAACCCGATACTCTGGATTATCAAAACCATCCCATAAAAGAATAGCCCCGTTGATCCAAGCTAACCCAGTACAACCCCACGAGGCAAGTAGATAGATTATCAGCATGCGTTTCATTGATTACCTACTTTCGGCAAAACGACTATTGAAAATAGTCTATCAGCGCTAATGATTGATGTTCAGTTTTATATGCTTCAATATCGTAAAACTTAACAACGTTTTCGTCGGAAAAATAGCTAACAAAGCAAGACTGTTATCTCTTGATAGCTTATTAAGAATTAACCGAGATGTTTCTAATTCTGGAAATTGCACTTAAATTCTCTTTGAATTAACGCTACCGCTCACAGGCAAAATTGCGAGCGCCAGCGAGAAATTTTGTCCTTGTGTAGCGGATTGTTAGTTTTCAATTTAGAGCGCATCAAAATTAGTGATATTGACTTTATTTGGAACTACTTTCTCTGAATCTATAAAGACCGCACCATATTTGAAGCGGCTTAAGTAATCAGGATTCATCCCATCTGAATCACCAGATATCTCAAATGTGTAAATAATTCGATTTTCTTCTTTTGGACTCAAACTCGAAAATTCGCCAAAATCAAGACGCAGATCATGTTCTCCACACGGCCCCAATTGAATATTTGCCGTTCTCTCAATGAGCTCACCTAAATCAGGATCTTCAGACCTGAGATCCAAATCTGCACTTTTTCGCAATGCGACTTTCATAATTTGAGTGCTACCAGTTGAAATACAGTACATATAGGAATCACCTAGAGCCATGCTAATATTGGCCCCAGGGTAAGTAGTGTCAAAAGGATTATAGAGCGATACGACCAGTCTTTTTTTGCCTTCACTAGAAGTAAGCCACTTTGCGCTTTTTGTGATAACCCAATCTGGGTCTGGTTGGTCGATTAGGACCAGTGGTTTAGCGGTACCATAAGCTTTTTCATCAAGCTGTTCCCATCTAGTAGACTGCAATCGTTTATCGTGGTCCCGAGCACCAATTGTGATGGTTGTGTCAGTAACACCTTTATCCTCAGTATATAAGCAAAAGCGTGCGATATAGAACCCATTTTCTATACTGTCTTGTTTTTGCCTAATTGGATAATCTAATTCTTTTGCTGTTAATCGAGGGTTCAACGACCTGTATACCCACTCGGTCTGATAAAATGGATTCGCAAACTTATAGATAAGGTCATATGAAATTACTTTAGAGCTGTCATCTTCCAAAGAACATCGTTTCAATGGTGCAATAAGTCTTGCAATTTTTTCCTTATCGATCGAGTCGTCTACTTTTGTTTTGTCATTATCTGCAGAACCACCATTTGCATTAACCGGTGCCCATAGTGTAAGGGCATACAGTGTAATTGACCCAACTATTAGCATAAACAAAAGAATTAAAGGGCCTACCCATACCCTAGGTACTGAAGGAAATTTCCAGTGAAAACTTTTGAACAGCATATAAAATACGCCTAACGCCAACCCTGGCACACCTAGGCTTGCAAACACTTTCCAGATATCAATATCCATGTTCAAGGACTCTTCATAAAAAAACTAACAATTTAATAGTGCGCAAATCGCGCATATTTCTGATTTGCAATCGCGCACTTTTATGATTGATTTAGTTTTAACAAAATTGATAACTCATTGCCAACATTATTAAAAGTTCAAGTTACGATTTTTTTGAGAAAGATAAAAATGCGCAACTTGCGCATTTTCTTGAATATGGGGGTAATAGCTCTACTTGTTAATTCTAGTTTTTCTCTCAAAGCAGCAAATTTGCCTGCAAGCACCAAACAAAACTGTCAGCACCGTTCTCCTCCCTCATCACACCCGAAAGTAAAGTGCCAATGAGTCATTTCAACGCATGGATGCGTGAAAAGCTGTGACAGGGACAGGGATGTCCCTTACACAGCGGTGACGTTCATATTGGCAATTTACTTGAGGAGTCAGTGTGATGTTGGGAGTGCCCTTTCTTTTGCATACTTGTTCTTTGGGCATCAAAGAAAAGTATGTCGTAGCCCATGGATGGGCGTCGAAACCTGTCAGGAGGACGGGCTGACTTTACGGTAAATTTCGAGCTACCAGCCGTTAGCAACATAAACCTCCATGTTTAATATCAAAGCGCATCCATGCGCTCCTCGTTCATTCTTTTTAAACGACGAAAAAGAACGAACCAAGAAAACGTCGCCCCAGCATCACACTCAATCCTCAAACCCTAAGCCGATATAGTGCAACCGTCTTGTAAGGCACGTCCTTGTGCCTGACAAGACTTAGCCGACATCCTGTCGGCACATTGCATATCAGCTTATGCTTTTCGGGTGTGATGGAGGGGGGAATAAGTTGCTTGTGAGATCGTCTACGATTTTTACGGTGAAGCTGTTTGCAAGGGTTACAAAAACTATCAGCGTAGCCTCCTAACTCACAGTCTGAATCGTTTTGTGGGAGGCGGTTCACCCGCCGAGAAGTTACGCTTTTCGGGCGTGGTATTGACTGTTGTTTCTGGTTTTATCTACTAAAGCAGCCGATTAGCTTACAAGCACCAAAAAAGCTATCAGCACCGTTTTCCTCCCTCATCACACCCGAAAGTAAATTGCCAATGAGTCATTTCAACGCATGGATGCGTGAAAAGCGGTGACAGGGTCAAGGATGGCACTTACACCGCAGTGACGTTCATATTGGCGATTTACTTGAGGAGACAGTGTGATGTTGGGAGTGCCCTTTCTTTTGCTTACTTGTTCTTTGGGCATCAAAGAAAAGTATGTCGTAGCCCATGGATGGGCGTCGAAACCTGTCAGGAGGACGGGCTGACTTTACGATAAATTTCGAGCTACCAGCCGTTAGCAAAATAAACCTCCATGTTTAATATCAAAGCGCATCGGTAGATTCTACGCAAACTTCTTTCCACCCCAAAAACGGTGCCGCCGATCAAGCCAAAAAGCAGTGCGACCGCGAAAGTAATAACCCGATACTCTGGATTATCAAAACCATCCCATAAAAGAATAGCGCCGTTGATCCAAGCTAACCCGGTACAGCCCCATGAGGCAAGTAGATAGATTATCAGCAGGCGTTTCATTGATTACCTACTTTCGGCAAAACGACTATTGAAAATAGTCTATCAGCGCTAATGATTGATGTTCAGTTTTATATGCTTCAATATCGTAATCGGAAAAAATAGCTAACAAAGCAAGACTATCATCTCTTGATAGTTTATTAAGAATTAACCGAGATGTTTCTAGTTCTGGAAATTTCATCTAAATTCTCTTTGAATTAACGCCGCCAGCATGCGCGGCTTCGTAGTGAAGGCGAAGCCGCAACGAAAAAGCCGTCGCCGTGCCTGGCCTTGTTAGGAGACTTACTCATACCAACTCGAAATATCTACGCTGAATCTATTAAGGTTAATAGAGCTACCCAATGGTTGTTTAAATAGAACTTCCATTTCACTGTAAACGGGAAACGAAGCTGGAATTTCAGCCCCATCTCCTTTACGCCGATCGGATGCTGACCCATACATTAAGTTCGCGCCAATACTCCCCTCGACGTGCATTTCCAGAGAGTTTACGCCGATCTTAACAACATGAATTTTTTCCGCTGTTATTTCCTCAATGTACTGGTGGGTCGATATTTCCATTAACTCAACAACCGATTCGCTGTTTATTCTGTCAATCAAAACGCCATCGATATCATCGAAGAGCTTATCCGCAACTTCTGTTCTCAGCTCATCAATCTTGTTTACAAAATCAAGAGTTGCTGAAAGGCATTCATCTGCGGTTCTTTCCGTCTCTTCTATTGAACTTTTAAATGTTGCTTCTTCTATGTGTGTAAATCCACTTAGACGATTGATGATAGCTATCAATTCGCTTGAAACCTCATCTATCTCATCAATGCAAAGTTTTTTCGTTACATAGAAATCAGAAAGGCCACCTTGAATCGCAAATTTAATGCGATGTTTTCGAGTAATCCCTGTAGATGATGTTTTATCCGGCGCAAACCATTGGCATTGCCGAAGCTCATCATCTGGCGCTAATCGGTGCAAAACATGCCTTGTCAGTTCGCGCAGAGCGTAAGCAAAGTTGTTTAATCTAAGTGGGTTTGGTGTCAAAAGGTTAGCAAAGGCAGAGTCCAATAACTCTTTCTCAAAACCATCAAGAAGGACACTGTTAATTCTTTCTTGGTATTGCTCTCTCAATCGATCCATCTACCCTCCTAGACATAATGACTCCCACACGGTGCTAGCCTCCGCATTTCGTGGGTTAGCTTAAAGCCAGAGCCATAATTAGTTTGTCAAATAACTAAATAGCAGAGGCTAGCATGACTAAACATAACATACTTTTCATTGGCTTAGATACTCATAAAGAGTTCATTGAAGTTGCCTATATTGAAGACAATCGAGGTGCACAACCCATTCATTTCGGTCGTATTTATTCATCTAAAGTCACTATTAAAAAGCTTATCAGACAATTTGAATCTAAATACCCTAACACTACGCTCCATTTCGTTTATGAGGCTGGCCCCTGCGGTTACTGGATTTATCGGTTAATCACTAGTCTTGGTCATTGCTGCTATGTGGTTGCCCCTTCTCTCATTCCTAAAAAACCTGGCGAGCGTGTAAAAACTGACAAACGTGATGCACTTAAACTAGCTAAATTACTTAAGTCTGAAGACTTAACCCCTATTTATGTACCTGAGCCGGAAGATGAAGCTATTCGTGATTTATCTCGTGCTCGAGAAGTTGCGATGAAAGATTTAAAAGATGCAAAGTACCAGCTAAAAGCAATGCTTCTTCGCAACAACATTAACTATGCTGGCACAGCAAACTGGTCTCTCAAACACTTACGTTGGCTCACAGAGCTGGTATTGCCACATCCTGCACAACAAATCGTTTTACAAGAGTTTATTCAAACCATAAACGAGCGAACTGCACGATTGGAGCGACTCGACAATGAGCTCTCTCATCATGTTTATCAATGGCGTTACTACCCTGTAGTTAAAGCAATCCAAGCTATGCGCGGCGTTCGCTTACTCGTGGCCGCTGGTATTGTCTCTGAGCTTGGTGATTTAACCCGCTTCGACCATCCGCGAAAACTCATGAGTTATCTTGGGCTCGTTCCGAGTGAACACTCGAGTGGTGGTAAAAGGCATATTGGCGCAATTACTAAATGTGGCAATGGTCGTGCAAGGCGCTTATTAGTCGAAGGTGCTCACAGTTACCGTCATGCAGCCAACATATCGACTGAGTTACAAAAACGACAAGAAGGCTTACCAAAGCAACTTATTGATATTGCATGGAAAGCACAATTAAGGCTCTGTAAACGTTATAAAAAGCTTATAAATAAAGGCAAGCATTACAACCTCGTTGTCACCGCCATTGCCCGTGAAATGATTGCTTATATCTGGGCAATCGCAAAACAGGTTGTGCTCTCACCGGTAAATCCCAAATTAAGATTATCCAGAGTACCAGCTTAAAATGAACGAATTAGAGTTAATGTATTGGGTCAAGCATCGGGTGTGGCACAACCACCGACGGCGTTAGGATGGCAATGCAGCTAACGCAGCATTGAACCACGAACATAGACTGAAAACAGGTGCCACGTCGAGTTAAGTAAGGTCTGCTCTGCTCATGAAAATGAGTAACCAACGAATACCAGCAAGAAAACCGACGAAATTACTTGCTTCATCCTATGCATTAACTCTCTCTAATTCGAGTTAAGAAATTATGGCTTAAAGTTAGGCAAGGATCAGTGTGTTTAACTTGACAGTGGGAGTCATACCAACGTTCGCATTTGCGGCTGGTTTGGAGCGCAGCGGAAAACCAGTCCGGCAACATGCGTTTGTGTACGCCCGACATGGGCATTAACTAATGAGGTGAAAGTCCTCTGTAGGAAGATCACCGTTTAAATAACTGATTGTTATTAAAAGATAACTACTAGCGAATGGCAAGTGCAAATCCGCGAGGGTTTGTATGGAGGAAGCCGCTAGCAAAATTGCGAGCTGATGAACAAAAACATCATACTAGGCGTAGGCTGAAGACGAGTTAGCACAAGATAACGAAGTCACGTGATCTAACGGCCACCGTAAATGATGCAGTTGTGCAATGAAAGTTAATGTTCTTATTCGGGGAGAGCTGGATGACATGCGGCCTGCGCTATCGCTGCGGAAAATACCAGTAAGTGGCTGGTCAATCAACCCCTTGGCGTTGCTATTTGGTTGCGAAATAGTCTACGAGCGAAACCACTGCAACACCCACCGATACGCACGCAGCGCAATTTAGAGCAATTTATTTTGTGATTATCCAGCAGTCAGCAGACGGCATAGTAGCCAAACACCCATCGTAATGGATGAGACACGGTGAAGGCCTGAACATTTAACCGAAGGAATACTTCATGTCTTACTTACATAACTATACGCCACAGCCCTGTGGTTCTGATATGCAGCGTAATGCAGTGCAATCAACCTTCAACTTTGATTTATTCGGACACGTTTTATCAAACGATAACCTTCAACGCGCATGGAAGCAGGTTAAAGCCAACAAAGGCGCAGCGGGTGTGGATGGTATGAAAATAGCCCAATTTATCGACTGGGCAAAACAACACTGGCAACAGTGCAAAGCTCAACTCGAAAATGGGACTTATCGTCCTCAGCCGGTCAAACGCGTTGAAATTGATAAACCCGATGGTGGAAAGCGGCAACTCGGAATACCCACCGTGGTCGACCGAGTTATCCAGCAAGCCATTACTCAGGTTTTATCGCCCATCATTGATAACACATTTTCAGATAACAGCTTTGGTTTTCGTCCTAACCGTAACGGCCAACAAGCTGTGAAGCAAGTTCAACAAATCATTAAATCTAAACGCAATATTGCGGTAGATGTCGATTTGTCAAAGTTCTTTGACCGAGTCAATCACGACTTATTGATGCGAAATTTATCACGTCATGTCAAAGATAAACGCTTGATCAAACTCATTGGCCGTTATCTCAGAGCTGGAATTGATGACAATGGCACGCTAATTCCGAGTTTAGAAGGAGTACCGCAAGGCGGCCCTCTTTCTCCTTTATTATCCAACATTATGTTGGATGATTTAGACAAAGAATTGGAGCAACGAGGTCACCAATTTGCCCGTTACGCTGATGATTTTATAATCTTAATAAAATCAAAACGTGCGGGCGAACGTGTACTTGCCAGCGTTACTCGGTTCCTTGAAACTAAACTCAAATTGCTTGTTAACACGGATAAAAGTCAGGTGGTTAAAACCACACAAAGTAAATTCTTAGGGTTTACCTTTAAACGTGGTGCAATCAAATGGCATGACAAAACCCTGCATAAATTTAAGCGACAGGTACGCATTCTAACTAACCGTAATTGGGGCGTGAGCATGCAATATCAGTTGTTTAAATTAAGCCAATATCTAAGCGGATGGATCAATTATTTTGGTATTGCAAACGCATACCAGCAATGTGTTGACCTAGACCACTGGATAAGGCGCAGGATCAGGATGTGCTACTGGCGACAATGGCGAAAACCGAGAACTAAAGTGAGAAACCTGATGAAGCGTGGAGTTCATGTGCAAGCAGCCGTTGCCTGTGGCATCACAAGTAAAGGGCCTTGGCGCAGTTCCAAAACACCCGGTATTCAACAGGCTTTAAGCTTAAATTATCTGAAAAACGAGGGACTATATTCACTCAGAGACGGATGGATAAAAGTGCATTACCCAAACGGGTAATCTGTTAGATGAAACGCCCTGTGCGGACCCGCATGCAGGGTGTTGTGGGGGCTGAGGGCTAGATACCCTCGGCTACCCGATTAAGTTTTTACTCATCGCACAGAATATAACTTAGAAAATCTATTCCAAGCTGTGTTGGTAGTGTTACATATTTGAAGCTAGACTCCTTGTCAAGTCTATGGAGCTTTGCTGGTTTAAACGATAAAAGTTGCCCCCACTCAGAAGTGCCAACAACAGATACCTCATTATTGGGTAGTTCCTGTAATTGCTGCACTCTAAATGTACGGAGCAACTTTTTTGACTCTAAGTCTGACACCAGTTGGTAAATCAAATCTGCCCTACCTTTAAATTCATCAAATTCACCTAGCAATACCCTAGAAAACTCTAACCAAGTTGAATGGCTTGATTCTCTTGTTATTGGTGACCAGCAAAAACCCATGGCTGTGGATTCAAGAATCTTTATATGAGGAACAGTAAATTCATCTAATAACCTTAAAAATATAAATTGCAGATCATCAGACAGATCTTCATTCCGAGCACTATTCAACAAAGCTGTTTTTAACGAATTGATTTTCTCTTTTTGATGGTTTTTTATAGCTATTTGGCTTGTATGAAGCAGAATACTGATGAATTGTTCATTATCAACCAAGTCATCTATATTAAGTCTGAATTTGTTTTGGAGGTCATTCACAACTCTTGTAATCTCAAGCATCCATTCCCTTTTTCGCTTTTCTAAAGGGGGTTCAACTAATGCATTAAACACCTCTAAAACTGTACCACTGAGAACTGGCGACATTCCAATTATGGCTCTTGTGACTCTATGAGCTTTATCGCCACTAGACTCAACTGCGGGATCAATTCCATCTGTTTTTATAGACATTGCACCATACCTATTTAAAAACTTAACATTTTAGTATTTATGCGACACGCCATTTGTGTTGCATAATCGCTTGTTGGGCTGAGCAGCTACCCGCTCGATGTATCAGAGTTAGTGTTGTTTATGCTATGGCTTACTTAGAAAAAATAGGCTTTTTGGAGGCTCTCACTTTCCTAGCTAGTGTATTCAGTTTAGCTAGTGTTATGTAAGCTTTCCCTGCATTGCTCAGCGCTTATTATGTATTCATTACACCTAAATTTACCTTAATAAGCAATTATATTTTTTTAGCGTACAGAGGCCGCTAGCCTGAGCAATTAAGCATGTTAAGTACTTGGTTTTACACAGCTGTCCTAATCAAGTATACCCTCCTTGGCTAATATCAAAGCGCATCCATGCGCTCCTCGTTCATTCTTTTTAAACGACGAAAAAGAACGAACCAAGAAAACGTCGCCCCAGCATCACACCCAATCCTCAAACCCTAAGCCGATATAGTGCAACCGTCTTGTAAGGCACGTCCTTGTGCCTGACAAGACTTGGCCGACATCCTGTCGGCACATTGCATATCAACTTATGCTTTTCGGGTGTGATGGAGGGGGAATAAGTTGCTTGTGAGATCTTCTACGGCTTTTATGATTAAGTTGCTTACAAGCACCACAAAAACGATCCGAGTGAGCACCTAATTAACAGTCTAAATCGTTTTGTGGGAGGTGGTTTACCCGCCGAGCTGTTATGTTTTTCGGGTGTGGTAAAGGGGGATTAGTATTGACTGCAAGTTCTAGTTTTCCTCTCAAAGCAGCAAATTTGCCTGCAAGCACCAAACAAAACTATCAGCACCGTTTTCCTCCCTCATCACACCCGAAAGTAAATTGCCAATGAGTCATTTCAACGCATGGATGCGTGAAAAGCTGTGACAGGGACAGGGATGTCCCTTACACAGCGGTGACGTTCATATTGGCGATTTACTTGAGGAGTCAGTTTGTCGCTGCTCGTTGACCCAGTTTAACAGAGCTTCCAGCAGTGATTCTGCCACCACAGATTTGAGGATCCGAGCGATGGTATGGCGCTTTGGGATCCCGTTTTTAAATGGCCGATACTGCCGCAACCAATCCTCCTTCGACTCGCCATAGAGCTGGATATCTTGCCAACCTTCAGCACCTGCCATGATGGCACTAATAACAAGGAAAATGACATCAACTAAGTCGTGTTTTTTGTTAATATCAGAGCAAGTTTCTTCTACAACTGTAAGGTGTTCAATCTGGTTCATTGGTTGCGCCTAGCAATGGGATTGGTGCTATTTGATCATAAACTAGCTAAAAGTGCGATCCCGCCTTGGCGAGTACACAATTTTTAGTCCACGTTGATTTGTTTGTTAGCCGTTGTAGCTAGTCAAGTACGAAAGCTGTCATTAGTATCTGTTTTTATTAGAAAATCCAGCGATCAGTAAGCCTATAGTCAAAGCACCAATCAAAGCTTCAGAACCAGCCAAAACTTTCAAAACTTCCGTATTAGGAGTTATGTCGCCATATCCAAGAGTGCTAAATGTAACGACTGAATAGTAAAAACTATCAAAAAGACTCAAATCATAACTATTACCATCTTTATCAACCCAGTCTACTGAATTATAAACACCCGCATATAAAGATATAACAAATACCGCAAAGAGCATTATCCTTAGAGGTCTCTCACCGTATCCCCAAACCATATTATTAACCATAGAAACAAGCCACTTAAACCGATACTTTAACAAGGATAATAGTGACTTAGGTCTTATATATTTTTTTAATTTTGAGGCTAGGGCTTTATTGATTAAAGAAGGAAGACCTGATAAATCAGACCAGCCACTAGTGTACAAATCCAATACTTTACTAATTCTTCCATCAAAAATAATACCCGTAAAACTCTGACGATCTATGTGATAAGGATGAAAGAAAGACTTTCTTTCAAATGTTTTTTCTTTGAAGTAACACTCGGATGCTTCTTTCGTTAGGCCGTTGTTCTGATAGGCTGCTCTAAACATTCTGTAGGTAATAGCTATTTCTGAAGGCTCAACACTTTTACTAGGTTGAAAAGTTACTTCTCTCATCTCTGTATATTTAATAAAAGGTTTAATTCTTGAATCTTTAAAACCAATCTTATAAATATTTGAATTTTCGAAATACAATTCACTTATATTGGTTTTTTCAAAATAAAAATCTTGAAGCTTAGAATCTTTTACGAACAACTTACCAAGCCAGCATTCATGAAAAGTATAAAAGTGTACAGATGCATTTTCGAATGTGAGCTCTCTGAAGGAAGAATAACTTATAGTTTTCCATGTTGAACCATACCCATGCATATCACCTTTTATTATTAGGAAGTCTAAGTCACAAAAGTCAAGGTTTTTACCTCCTATTGACGCGCTACTACCTAAACAGACCTGTCCCAATTTCAAAAGTGTATAATCTCTAAAAAGGTGGGCGTGAGTTACACATCCTGGAACGTTGATCCCAGTGCATGATCCTCGAATAAACTTATCTGAAGTTTGCTTATTAAGTTGGTCCCATATAAAAAAACGCTTTCTTCCTAGTTCTCTTTTAGCCCACTTGAAATAAGGTTCGATTTCACCTAGTATTTCAATATCACTTTGCCGTTTTTGCCACCATTGCTTAGCTTCGTTCTCTGTACCCTCGTAACATTCAATCAAGTCATGCTGAGAATATTCTGTTCTTCGAATAACGACTTTGTTCTTTCCTCTAAAGATGGCTCCTGTTGGCACAATTCGAAGTACCACATCCATACCAAAGGGTAAGCTTTCCAGCCAATCACTAAAACTAGGAAGAAGTTCTTTTAAGTAGCTAAATAGTTTTGGCAAGTCATTATTTGCTCGCCATTCGTTAAATTCATGTGGCGGCATTGACCATAGCTGCTCAGCACTTTTGTTAAAATTCAACATACTTATACACTATAAATTATTATCTAAAACGGCTAACGCCCGATTAACGGGTAAAAAATTGTGGGCTAAAATTGAGCAAAGCGAATAGCCCGCAAGTTTTTTATCCCTGTTTAATTGCTTGTTATGTCACTTGCTAGCGCACGATGAACTCTTTCCATCAAACTACGATAATGTCTATGATTTTCTTTTGACGGGCTTCTCATCATAAATTCTTCTGTTTCCATTAGGAGGTAGTGCAAACGTTCATTTCGCTCACCCTCTGGCATTCGTTTGTTATTTACAATGTTCGTAAGTTCATTTGATATACGCTCGTATTCAATCATCTCAATTGAAGATTTACTGCCAACCCCACGAATAGCCATATTCTCGACTAGACTCTTCATTTGTCTCATTTCGGCATGCATCACATCTAGAGATAGCAGTTCTCTGTTGTGTTCAATATCTGGCAATTGAGCAGGTGAATTTAGTGCCAAAAGTTTAACGATAGAGTTTACATTACCTTGCTTTCCGTCAGCTTCAAACGTAGCTTCAATTGAGTCTTTTAGTTCTTTTTGAATAGATAATACATCGTGATACTTCATTTCTTTGCAGTATTCGAGGTATCGAAGTGGAGCAATATCGAATATTTTGGGGGTACCTTTCTCTTGAATTAACACAACTGGTTTGTCAAAAGCCTGCCTAATTCCTAGTTCAAAAAGTACATTTGGGTTCCTATTACTTAGATCACAAATTGCAATTGGAGCTTCAATAAGCTGTTTTAAGATATCAAGATGAATCAAGTTGGTTTGTTTGACTTCATCCGCACGTACTGGCTTGAATCCAGCCATATCACAAGCAGGCGAAATTATATTGTCATACACATGCTTAAAATGCCCGTTAGGATAACCCTCGGCATCGGCTATTGGCATAATGATAAAGCACTCTTTATTATCTTTTACTACTTTAGGCTTTGGATTCGCCATGAATACTCCTTGTGACATAACACTTTAGCATTTATGCGACACGCAGTTTGTGTTGCATAATCGCTTGTTGGACTGAGCTGCTACCTGCTCGGTGTGACAGAGTTGGTGTTGTTTATGCTATGGGAATTTGCTTTTTAGAGACATTAGCCAAATCATTTGGTTTGAACAGCTAATCTATTATTAATTAAGCTTTCCCTGCAGCGCTCATTATGTATTCATTACACCTAAATTTGCCTTAATAATCAATTATATTTTTTAGCGTACGGAGGCCGCTAGCCTGAGCAATTAAGCAGGTTAACTAATTGATTTTACACATCAGTCCTAATCAAGCATCCCCTCCTTGGTTAATATCAAAGCGCATCCCTGCGCTTCTCGTTCATTCTTTTGAAACGACGAAAAAGAACGAACCAAGAAAACGTCGCCCCAGCATCACACTCAATCCTCAAATCCTAAGCCGATATAGTGCAACCGTCTTGTAAGGCACGTCCTTGTGCCTGACAAGACTTGGCCGACATCCTGTCGGCACATTGCATATCAACTTATGCTTTGCGGGTGTGATGGAGGGGGAATAAGTTGCTTTCAAGATCTTTTGAACCACAACACTTCTACTGCTTTTATGATTAAGTTGCTTACAAGCACCACAAAAGCGATCCGAGTGAGCGCCTAATTAACAGTCTAAATCGTTTTGTGGGAGGTGGTTTACCCGCCGAGCAGTTATGTTTTTCTGGTGTGATATTGACCGTGCGTTCTGATCTTCCTCTTAAAAGCAGCAAATTTGCCAGCAAGCACCAAAAAAGCTCTCAGCACCGTTTTCCTCCCTCATCACACCCGAAAGTAAATTGCCAATGCGTCATTTCAACGCATGGATGCGTGAAAAGCTGTGACAGGGACAGGGATGTCCCTTACACAGCGGTGACGTTCATATTGGCAATATGCTTGAGGAGTCAGTGTGATGTTGGGAGTGCCCTTTCTTTTGCATACTTGTTCTTTGGGCAAGCAAAGAAAAGGTAGTCGTAGCCCATGGATGGGCGTCGAAATCGGTCAGGAGGACGAGCTGGCTTTACGACACATTTCGAGTTATCAGCCGTTAGTAACATAAACCTCCATGTTTAATATCAAAGCGCATCCATGCGCTCCTCGTTCATTCTTTCTAAACGACGAAAAAGAACGAACCAAGAAAACGTCGCCCCAACATCACACTCAATCCTCAAATCCTAAGCCGATATAGTGCAACCGTCTTGTAAGGCACGTCCGTGTGCCAGACAAGACTTGGCCGACATCCTGTCGGCACATTGCATATCAACTGATGCTTTGCGGGTGTGATGAGGGGGAATAAGTTGCTTGTGAGATCTTCTACGATTTTGACGATAAAGCTGTTTGCAAGGGTTGCAAAAACTATCAGCATAGCCTCCTAATTAGCAGTGCATATAGTTTTGTGGGAGGTGGTTCACCCGCCGAGCTGTTATGTTTTTCGGGTGTGGTAAAGGGGGATTAGTATTGACTGCAAGTTCTAGTTTTCCTCTCAAAGCAGCAAATTTGCCTGCAAGCACCAAACAAAACTATCAGCACCGTTTTCCTCCCTCATCACACCCGAAAGTAAATTACCAATGAGTCATTTCAACGCATGGATGCGTGAAAAGCTGTGACAGGGATGTCCCTTACACAGCGGTGACGTTCATATTGGCAATTTACTTGAGGAGTCAGTGTGATGTTGGGAGTGCCCTTTCTTTTGCATACTTGTTCTTTGGGCATCAAAGAAAAGTATGTCGTAGCCCATGGATGGGCGTCGAAACCTGTCAGGAGGACAACAAACCAACACAGCGAGATTCAATACCTCCCAAAACAAAATCGTAACAATTCAGTGATGTAGATTTCGCCAGAACTATGTATTATAAGCCTGTTAAAAGCTTAGGAACGGGTGCGCCTGTAATTGAAGCGAATGGATACTAAAATCAATAACTGTGCTTATGGAACTTTTTGCGCGAATGGAATGATATTATGATCAAGAAAACCGCCATCATCATTGCAATATTGGCAGCTATCAGCGGCTGTAAATCGCTGGTTTATAAAGGCAATAAACTTTACGAAGCGGGTATGTACCGCCAAGCTGCTGAATATTATTCACAAGCACTCGCGAAAGACCCCGAGGATCTTGAAGCAAAGCAAGGCTTAACACTGGCGCGAGACAAGCTTATAGATAAAGGTCTTATCGATGTGCGTATGCTTCGCTTAGCAAATAACTACACGGCAGCAGCGACCAGACTTGAGGAAATCGTAAAAAACCAAGCACAATGGCAGATGAAACCGAATGGTGCAATGGCAAATACCCAAAGAGAAGAGCTTGATTACGCGAGGCAATGGTTACTCGACGAAGCCCGCTCGCTCTCAAACACCCCCTACCCCGACAAGTTTAAGCTTTTTGAACATAACTATCGCCACCTGATCAGCAATGCGCAATTAGCAAGCGCCATGAGCATCCACTACGACACGCTAAGAACGCAAGCGCAGAAAAAGTGTGATGAACTTGCAGGACAAGTCAGCGGACAACGCTTCTATTTAAAAAGTTTCACCGAAAAATACTGTTTAGCGTGGCAAACTCCAAAACGTTTACGTGTAGATAACCAAGATAAAAGTCGTTATTTTGCGATGAACATACGAGATCGTGTCGATATTGGCTTGCGCTTTGGCAACTCAATCAAAGGACAATACAACGCATTTATTTCAAACCTAAATACGGCATTTAATAACAGCCTCTGGTTTGATAGTAATGGTAGCCAACAGCTTTCATTAGAGCTATACGCAGATGCGGACTATTACCGTACCAGTAACCAATATATTCAGCGTAAGCATTATCAACAGAAAGTTGAACGACCTGATCCAAATAACTTAGATAACACGCATACCGCAGAAGTCACAAGAGAGTTCACGTATCCCGTGACCATCTACGATGAAAAATTTGATATCAATGTCAATTATGAGGCGAGTTTAGCCCATCGTTATATCAAAGGCAGTGCAAGCGATAGTAAGCATAACAAAACCCGCGCACATCAGGCTGATTTTGAGCAACTTAATATCACACCACTGTCTCCAGACTTTCTTAACCTTTCACAGGTAACAGAAAAGACATTTGACGAATTACTAAAAAAATTCTCTCAAGATCTTACGCTAACTTGGAAGCAAAATTACTGTGGACAGGCACTTGGCACCAATAAAGGCGAAAATATCCTGCGCTGTGCCAAGCTTGAGCCCGAGCATGACTATATCAACCGTTGGTTTGACCAGCACTTTGGGATCAAGTACTCAGAAATGACGACTTTATACGGTATTTGAGGCTGAGAGTGAATTTTGAAACTCGCCAAAAAGCCGAAAAATGATTATATTGTGCCAACTTTATTTGTATTAGGAATTAAGCTATGCCAAAGGCAAGTGAAATTAAAAAACATGCCGCGATCGAGTATAACGGCCGCGTAATGATTGTTCGTGATATTGAGCGCTCAGTACCACAAGGTCGCGCTGGTGGTAGCCTATACCGTATGCGTATGTACGATGTAGTAGATAACTCTAAAGTAGATGAGACTTTTAAAGCGGAAGAGATGCTAACACTTGCAGATCTTAACCGTCGCCCTGCAATGCTTTCATATGTAGATGGTGATGAATATGTGTTTATGGATGATGAAGACTACACGCCATACCACCTGAATAAAGAGTCTATTGCTGAGCAATTGTTATTTATCGATGAATCAACGAAAGGTTTATCTATCGTCGTGGTTCAGGGCATGCCAGTTTCTATCGACTTACCTTCAAGCGTAGAGCTTGTGATTGAAGATACTTCTCCTTCAATCAAGGGTGCATCTGCTAGTGCTAGAACAAAGCCTGCAACATTAACGACAGGCCTTGTTGTTCAAGTTCCTGAACATATTTCAAGCGGTGACAAAATTAAGATCAACACCGCTGAATCTAAGTTCATGGGCCGTGCAGAATAAGCCCATTGCGCTTTTGATAGCGAGCCGTAGTGCTCGCTAGCGTATAAAAATCCCCAAGTTTTCTTTGCAGCGGTAGTGCCATTCTATAATTTTGGCCTTACTCTTAAAAATCGCGCGAAACGCGGTTTACCAAACTTAGTATATCCTTGATATCGATAGGTAATTTGACTACCAATCGGTGGTGGTGATGCGCGCTCTTCGTCGCTAAACCCTGTTCCGACTTTAAACTCCTTACCTTGTGCATTCTTCACCAGAAGCGATCCCATCATTCCTTGGTACTTTCCTTTACCGGGTAAATGCTTAATCACGATGGCTTCGTCATCCAAATACGGCTTATATTTTAATACGTTGGTTGTTCTTCCATCTTCGTGCTTAGCATTTTTAGCATGCAAAATGACCCCTTCACCACCTCGTTTTAATACACTATGGTAATAATCGTTTAGCTCCTCAACGGAGCCAAATGATAGCTGCTTGACGGGTTTAATGTGTGATAGCTCAGTATGGCTGAGAAGGCTTAAGTAACGCTCATGACGCTTAGCGAATATTTCTGTAGAATTTGGTGCGTCAAATATATAATAAGTCACTTGACGCCAGTGTTCGTTATTAGGGGCGTGGCGCCTTGCAATCGCACTCACAAAAGCGAAGTTATTGTACCCAGCCCACAACTCGCCATCTAACCAAGTATCAGGTAATCCTTGCGTGAACCAGTCTGGTGCCTTAATTAAGTGACCGCCACGCGTACGCAGTTGAGAGCCATCCCAAATGGCCCTCACACCATCGAACTTTTCACTAACAAGATAATTAGAAATATCTTCGTTGCCTTGATATACCGAAGCAAGCTGGATTTTTGTGTCGGTTTCATTTCCATAAAGGAGATTGGAAAAACCTAATAATAGACAGAATAAGAATGGTAAATATCGCATAGCATAATCCTTTGCAGTGGATATTTAATACCAGCGACTAGGTGCATTGTTTACGTTCACTGATATTAAAAATTAATAAATTTCATGCTTAAAGATTACACAACAATCGAAGTTTGTAAAATCAAACAAGCTTTGACTAAAAGGCCCCCTCTTTATAGCAATCCGTATTAGCTTTCAGGACAAAGCCAGTCAAAAACCGCTTCGAGATCGGTAAATGAATGATCAGCAAGACTTAAATCTTGCTTAGCTGAGTGCATGTTTGGTACAACAACCGTGGTTAACCCAGCTTCTTTGGCTGAAGTTAACCCTGTGTAGGTATCTTCTATTGCCACAGCTTCATGTGGCGCAATTTTTAGCGCAGCGAGCGCTTTGCGATAAGGTTCAGGATGAGGCTTTGGCCGTTCGACATCGTCTTTGCACACTATCGCAGAAAACAGCTCTAGTAGCTGATAGTGTCGTAAAACTGGGAGCGCTTCTGCTCTGCTGCTTCCAGTCACGAGTGCGATCGAACAACGTTTTGAGGTTTGTTCAACAATTTGTTTTGCAAAATGCATTAATCTGGGGAGTACTTCCGCAGCTGTTGCGACAAAGACGATATTTTTTTCATCACATAAATCACGGGCAGAAGGCGCAAGTTGGTGCCTTTCTTTAAGTATATTGGCGGCTTTAAGCGTTGGTACACCCGAAAACTCATCACAAAAATCATGCTCCGTATAAGTAACTTGATACGGGGCTAACACCTTCATCCAACTTTGGTAATGGAGTGCTTCTGAATCAACTAATGTACCGTCAAAATCAAATAAAACTGCCTGAAAACGCATTTACACTCCTTAATTTGGTTGTATTAATTAACCGTTGATCCCTGCTGGTGGCTCAGCAGTAGCTTCTTCACCGCTATCAACTTCAACTAATGTATAGCCCCGTGGCTGTCTAATTACTTTTAGAATTGGCTTATCGAAAGCTGACTTCAGTCTATCTGCATCCGCTTGCAACTCTTCCATCGAACGACCAAAGGGTGCAGCACCCGTTTCAGACCAGTTCGTTACCTTGCCATTTAAGTTATATTCCACTTCATGGATTTGATATAAAGCCGCTTCATCTTTTGTCGCTTCACAATATATCACCCGATAATTCCAAAAACCTGACATATCCACTCCTAACATAAAAATTTCATTAAAAAGCCCGCTTAACGCGGGCTTTAGTTACTCTATTATAATCACTGTAGCGTGAATTAGAAGAATTTCACTTTGAATTCAGCACCAATGAAGCGCGCTTCATTTAGCATACCCGTGTTGTTATTGAAGTCTACACCACCGATAACCACTTGCTCATCAAATAGGTTACGAACAAAGGCTGACACTTCATATTCGTTATCGCCTTCAGACCACATATAACCAGCACGCAGGCCTGTTTCAAACAACGCTTCACCTTCAAACTCTACTGATTTGTATAAGAAGAAGTCTACTTCACTACGATAAGACATATCACCATAGACGAAGAACTCGCCATCTTCTAACTCTTTCGTGTAGCGAAGTGTTGCGTTTGCAATCCACTCAGGAGCGTGAGGTAAGCTGTTACCATCCAAAATTGCTCGCGCCTCAGGGCCATTAGTACCTTCAACCATATAAGTTGGATCAGTCACTGTACACTGCGCACAAACCGCTACAGCTAAGTTTTTATCTTCCAACTCGGTTTTGTTATAGCTCAGATTAAATGTTGCATTTAGCTCGTCTGTTAACACCCACTCGGTATCGAGTTCGAAGCCATAACCAGTTGTTTTATCAGTATTCACTAAGCGGTTGAAATTCGAACCACCACCTACAGCCGTTAGCTGTTGGTCATCCATTTGATAGTAAAATACCGTCGCGTTTACGCGGCCTTGGCCATCAAGTACATCAGATTTAATGCCCGCTTCGATTGAGTTGGTCGTTTCTGACTTAGCAACAGTCACTTCATCACCAAACAAAATACGACCTTGAACACTTGGTGCACGGAAACCGTTAGCAACGCGACCAAACAAGTTTACATCATCAGTTAGCTTGTAAGTGGCACTTAAATCCCAGCTTACGTGGCTATCGCTTGGGTTAGCGGTATCGTCAAGTACATCTGGAGAACCGTTCCAAGGTGTTGGGTTCTTAGTACGCTTGGCGTAAAACTCTTTCTCGTCGTCAGAATAACGCAAGCCAGCTGTTACTTTTAAATCATCAGATACGGTGTAATCAAAAGAACCAAATACTGCCCATGCTGATGTGTCTTGATCTTGGTAAGCATAACCATTTTGCACGCCATACTGTGCATATGCAGAATCATAACCATTAGTATTGAAGCTATAGCTTTCAATCATTAGGTCTTCTTCAAATAAGAAGACACCAACTTGGTAGTTGTAATCGCCAGAAAAGTTGCTTGATAAGCGCAGCTCTTGCGTGTACTGATTATGCTCAGGAATAACATCCGCAGTTTCTGAAGTAAATATGATCAAACCAGGGCCTGAAACACCTGCATCATTTGGACCGTAACCACCATCAACGTCTGCGCGTGAGTAGATTTCAGCACTTTCCCAAGCAGTGATTGACGTCACGGTATGCTCAGGTAAGTCCCACTCAAGTTTTAGGCTCAAACCTTGAGTTTCAACCTGTTGCGTCGAACGAGAGGCTGCATCATGGTATACCACATCGTTATCATACAATGGGTTAATGTTATTTGTGCCTTTCTCGATCAGATTTGCGCGAAATGCAATTGGGCGACCATCTAAATCACGGTAGTGGTAATTCAATAAGCCGTTGAAGTCATCGCCTTCATATAAGAATTGAACACGAACGGCTTGCTCGCTGTAACCGCCTAACGAATCTTTTTTCTCAAAACCTGGCGCTTTTACATCGATATAATCTTCTTGTTCCTGCCACAAGGCAGAAATACGTGTTGAGATACGGTCGGTTACTGAGCCGCCTACCGCACCTTCAAAGTCCACTGCACCACGGCTACCATAAGAAACAGCAGCATAGCCATCAAATTCTTGACTTGGTCTAACAGTGTCAAATTTAACAAGACCTGCAGGTGTATTACGGCCAAATAGCGTGCCCTGAGGACCACGTAATACTTCAATACGTGCAATATCGAATACAGGGAAGCCTTTTAGAATTGGGTTTTCTTGAACCACTTCATCAACAACCAAAGATACAGGTTGTGACGCATTTAGATCGAAATCTGTGTTACCTAAACCACGTACGTAAAAACGTGGGAAAGTACGACCAAACGAAGATTCTACCGATAGACTTGGGATCTTCGCGTTCATAAAGCGAATGTCCATACCCGCTGAGCTATAAGCATTCAAGTTATCACCTTGAAGTGCAGAAACAGATACAGGTACTTCCTGCGCGTTTTCAACACGTTTACGAGCGGTGATTTGAATAACTTCCAATTGATTTTTTTTGGCTTGCTCTTCCTCAGCAAGTGAAGAAAATGAAGTACCTGCCACAGCAGAGAACAACGTAGCATTTATTAGGGTAGCTAACGTAGATCTTTTCATTGCTTTCATGTTGGTTTTCGACCTTTTAGTGCACTCTTTGTTCAACGGTTTAAAATTTGGGCGCCGTTTCACTAGGCGTGAACGTTCAATTTTTCGCGATTAAAATGTAAAAACGCGGACCTTACAGTCGAGAGTGCGATACAACTTTGTAAGGCTGAACGAGACGGCGGTAATTATAGCAGGTAAATTCTACTTTGCTTTATAAACCGAACTAAAAAATCAATTTTTTTGTAACTTTTAGCGACGTTAGCTGACAGTTTACGACATTTAGCAACAAAAAACACAAAAAAGCGGACAATTGTCCTTTAAACTTATGGCTATATAAGTTCCAAAAAACCAAATTTACCGATAACAGAACCATAACACAGTGGTCGAAACTGTGCTGGTTATCTGAACAATACGATTTGCGCCCAAACAAATGTACTGACTGTTCCGGTAATCATGATTGCGGTGCCAAGGCTATGACACCGGTGTAATGATAAAGTTCAAACAAAATTAAAAAGAGGACATTAGACCGATTAAAGGTAAGTTTTAGCCTTTCTACATTAAAATATGAGAAAAATTTAAGGTAATTGCATCGAAGTAAATTCCGCTCGGCCTGTTTGCTCATTGTACTCAATGATAGCGACAGCTGCGGTTGAAAAAATAGGCATAGTATCGGGACATAAGCGGTCAACTAGATAACTTACGACAGGCATATGTGCCACTAAAATCCAGGTTTGGTGTTCAGGATGCAAAGAAATAAGCGTTTCTAAATAATCAATGGCTGTGTGTGCTGAGCCACTCGGCACGATATCTGCGCAGGTTTCAACCAATTGGGGAGCTTGTACAGCAAGCACTTGCTCGGCCGTTTGCTGCGCTCTGGTAAACGGACTTATTAATGCCGCATCTATCTCAAAGTACTGTTTCAACCATTGACCCATATCCTTGGCTTGTTGTAACCCCAGCTCAGTTAAGTTTCTACTCGCATCATCGGCCTGCATTGGCTCAGCTTCACCATGACGCATTATCAAGATAGTCTTCATACTGTTCAGCACCTTCTGTTTATATCACCCAGCATATATTTATCTCATGAACAATGAGATCCGCATTTAAGCTATTGTCGCTAATGGCCTTTCCCTTTTATGCCGCTCACAACAGAGGATCTTATGCTTACTGACTACTCATATATGCAATTCGATATTATTTTCTTCTAAACCGGTAGCTATCTCACTGGTTTGTTCGCTATATTAAAACAAATGAAGGATTAACACGAAATGAAATTCTAATTACCTTCAGTTATCTTTTAACTAATCTATCGGCAGCAGCATATTGAAACTGAGTAATAATGATAATCGGCAGTACCAATTCCTAACACTGGACAATGGTCTTAGAATCTTATTGATTAATGACGATTCAACCGCCAAGTGCGCCGTATCATTAACCGTTAACGTTGGTCACTTTGACGATCCTGAAAATCGCCAAGGTATGGCGCACTTTTTGGAACATATGCTGTTTCTTGGTACCGTTGAACACCCCGATTCTGGCGGGTTTTCGCAGTTTATTAGTCAATATGGTGGCCAGAGTAACGCCTGGACTGGCACCGAGCACTCAAGCTATTATTTTGACTGTGACGCCGAACGATTAGATGAAGCGCTAGAACGCTTTAGCCAGTTTTTTGTATCTCCACTGCTGAACGAAAGCGATACCGAAAAAGAACGCGAAGCCATTGATGCCGAGTTTAAAATGAAAATCAAAGATGATGGCCGTCGCATTTACCAAGTTCACAAAGAAACCATCAATCCTAAGCATCCTTTTGCCAAGTTTTCTGTTGGTACGCGCGACACTCTCGCGGATCGTAATGGCAATATAGCCAGTGAACTACGCGCATTTTTTAATAAGTATTATAAAGCTCAGTGGATGACTCTTGTTGTTGCCGGACCACAACCTTTGACAACCTTGGAATCCTACAGTTTACCGTTTGCGAAAATAATTGGTACTAAAGAGGAAAAGCCCACGATACAAGCCCCAATGTATCGTGAATGCGACTTACAATTAGAGTTAAAGATCAAACCCCGAAAGCATATGCAAAAGCTTATTGTCAGTTTTGCTATGCCCAACCCTACAGACTTATACCGTCATAAAAGTGTGAGCTTTTTAGCCCATTTGTTGGGGTATGAAGGTAAAGGCTCGCTGTACTCTATCCTCAAATCACAAGGTTGGATCAATGCACTATCGGCTGGTGGTGGGATCACAGGTAGTAATTTCAGAGACTTTAACATCAGTTTTGCACTGACCGATGAAGGGATTGAATACTATGAAGACATAGTGGAAATGCTCTTTGAGTACTTGGCGCTAATTAAGCAGAACACCGCAGCGCTGCCACGTCTTTACCAAGATAAAAGTACATTATTGAATATCGCGTTCGATAACCAAGAAGTCGGCCGAATGTTGGACTGGGTAAATTCAATCAGCGTTAATATGCACCACTATGAGGAAGAAGATTTTCTCTATGGTGATTATCGCATGGATGGCTTTTCACAAGAGCAGCACGAAAAACTACTGATGCATCTGTGCCCTACCAATATGCGCCTCGTGCTTATCCACCCTAATGCAGAGGTAAATAAAAAGGCCAAGTGGTACAACACGCCATACAGTGTCTCACCGATAGCAAAGGACTGGATTGAGTCGCTCTATAATGTGCATATGCCTTTACCACAAATGTCGCTACCACTAATTAATCCATACCTTAGTGCGAAAAATCCACTCCACGATGTAGAGAGCGATCAAGATACGCCGATCCGACTTGCTGATCAGCCAGGGTTTGAGTTTTGGTTTAAGCAGGACTTAACTTTTAGAGTCACCAAAGGGCATTTTTATCTCGAAATAGACTCTGCCCCATCCGTTACTAGTCACAAGCATATGGCACTCTCCCGTCTATTTGCCGATCTATTTATGGATGCAGTCGCAGAACGTTTTTATAGCGCAGAACTAGCAGGCCTTAGTTATCACATAAATTCTCACCAAGGGGGTCTAACATTACATACTGCTGGACTTACTGGTAACCAAATCACCTTAGTTTTAGAGCTGGTCGAGGCGCTATTGAATCAACCAATTCATGCTGCTCGTTTTGCCGAATATAAGAAGCAACTTATTCGCCACTGGAGAAGTCACAATAAAAATAAGCCAGTTAGCGAACTATTTAGCCGGCTGGGGGCACATTTGATGCCATGGAACCCAAGCCCTGAAGATTTAGCCAGTGCACTTAAAAGTGCCAGTTTTAATGAATTTCAGCTATTTCGAAAGCAGTTCTTTTCAGCAATCCACGTCAAAGCCTTTATGCATGGTAACTGGCAACTAAAACATGCTGAAAAATTAAAAACATCAGTCCACGGGCTGTTTTCAAGCAGCGAAATTTTAGAAGATTTAAAGCGCCCCTTAAACGAGTTAACTAGACTGACTGAACAACACATCGAACGCGAAGGCAGTGATCATGCCTTTATTGAATATTTTCAATCACGCACCGATTCCGTTAAAGAAAAAGTCACCATGATGGCGATTAATAATCTTATTAATCAAGATTACTTCGAACAATTGAGGACCAAAGAGCAACTTGGTTACTTAGTTGGCGCGGGGTATGCACCATTCAATACGCGTGCGGGAATTGCTTTTTACATTCAATCGCCCAACTTTGATAGTGAATACCTACTAACTAGACATAATGCATTTCTGAAGTGTTTCGCTAAGCAATTGCGTCAATTGGATGAGTCTGACTGGCAACGTTCAAAAGAAAGCTTATTACTACATATTTCTGAGAGAGACAAAAACCTAAGACTTAGAGCACAACGGTTGTGGATCTCAATTACCAATGACTTTCACCAGTTTGATATGCAACAAAGGTTAATCCAAGCTTTGACCAATTTAGAATTGGAGGACATGATTACCTATATAGATAAGATGCTAGAGCCAAGTGCTCCGCGATTGATTTTAAAGTGTAATTAGCAGTTCTAGTGTAAGCAAGGGACGCTTATCGCACTTTCACTTACTATCAAGGCTTTTTTCACTTAGCACACAGACCTCAGGCTTTATTTGAGCTTAGTAAATATTCAGCGTTACTTGTTAGTACAATGAATTTCATCCTAAACTTTGCTTCACTATTGTAAAAAGCCTGAATTAACCTGAATTTCCCCTTAATCAACGTTTTCCTTTTGACTACAACACTAGCTTGATTTAGATTAAAGGTTGCAGTTATGAATTACGCACTTTATGAGCCTAAAAATAAAAACAATAACAATCAACACTCTACTTTTATCACTGATTTCGTACTCGTCGTACGCCAGTGACGTGAGTGTGTTAACTGCAGCCCAGCTCGCTTGGTTTGTGCCATGTGTTATTGCTCTACTTAGCATCCCCTACTTAATCTGGTCAAACCATCAACTTAAGAAGTCTACATTTCAACTTAAGCACTCAGAACAACGATTTAAAAGCACCATTGAAGGCAGTGGCGATACGCTTTGGGATTGGAATATTCAATCAGGAGAAATTGTACGGATCAATGACAAGTACGGTATGAACTCCGCAAAGCCCGGCAGCATCATACCCAACCAGCATAGGATCCACCCACAAGACTTATTAATCGTCGAAAAACTGATGAAGCAGCATTTCGCAGAAAAAACCCCTTTTTTTGAAGCGAGCTACCGAATTAAAGATGAACTAGGTCAGTATCACTGGGTGTTAGACAGAGGTAAAATTATTGAGAAAGACGCCAATCTCAACCCTCTGAGAATGACAGGCACAGTTCGCGATATCAGCCACTTTAAGAGCACTGAGGAGAGGTTAAACCTGTTTGCGAAATGTGTAGAGTCGCTCACTGACGCAATTGCAATTTACGATAAGCACTATAATCTAGTTGATCTAAATCCAAGCTACTTGAAACTATTTGGTGGTCAACGGGAACATTATCTGAATAAACATTTCAATTTACCAGGCTATGATCAAAAGTTTGTCGCTCAAGTAAAAGCCCAACTTAAGCAAACTGAACACTGGCAAGAAGAGTTAAAACTACGAAATGCAGCCGATGTACTCTTGCCAATTGAAATAACCATAGATGAAATTAAAAATAACCATGGCCAGATCAGCAACTATGTAGTTGTTTATTCTGATTTAACCGAGCGTAAAAAAGCGGAATCTCAACTCCACAATTTGTCGAATCGCGACCGTACAACAGGTCTTCCCAATCGCAACTTATTCTTCACTAATCTACAAAAACTATCTCAGCAGGGCACTCACCATGCTTTACTTGTTTTTGATTTAGATAACTTTAAAAAAATCAACGACTCATTAGGACATCAGCTTGGTGATACTCTGCTTGCAAAACTCGCAATGCGACTGAATAAGCTCGCCCGCCAACAAGATACTTTTTATCGCCTAGGTGGTGATGAGTTTGCGCTGGTTATTTCTGGCACCAATGATATTCACACCATTACACGAACAGCAAAACAGTTTTTGGCTGCGATTGCGACACCTTTTAAAATTGCCAATCATGAGTTAGTGATCACCTCGTCTGTAGGAATTGTGCTTTGCCCTGAAGATGGTAAATCACCTGAAAGTTTACTAAAAAATGCAGATACAGCGATGTATCATGCGAAACAAAAAGGCAATCACTACTTGTTCTTCAATGACTCGATGAACGAACAAGCGGTAAAGCGTTTACAAATAGAAAACCTGATGCGTTATGGCCTCAAAGAAGATCACTTTGTCGTCTACTATCAGCCAAAAATGAATATTAAAACCGGTGAACTGGTTGGTATGGAAGCACTCGTCCGTTTCATTACCCCGAAAAAAGGGGTGATAAGTCCAGGTGTGTTTATTCCTATCGCGGAAGAAACTGGGCAGATCATCGAAATTGGTGAAGTCGTTTTAGACAAAGCATGCCGCGATGTTAAACATTGGATTGATAAAGGGCTGTTTAATGGCAGAGTTGCGGTGAATTTATCAGCAAAACAGTTTAGCCTGCCAGATCTCACAACTCGGATCGATATCATCTTGCAAAAAAATCAACTTCCCTCTTATTTTCTTGAATTAGAAATCACGGAAGGAACAGTAATGGACGATCCAAAAGAAGCAATTTCGATAATGCGCTCGCTTAGTGCGAGGGGAATACATTTAGCCATGGATGACTTTGGCACCGGCTATTCCTCGCTGGCTTATCTCAAGCAATTTCCACTGAATACACTTAAGGTAGACAAGGCATTTATCGACGATATGAACAATGAACGTGGTAGAAACATGGTAGACTCCATCGTTACTATTGCGCACAACTTAGACCTTCACGTTGTTGCTGAAGGTGTTGAAAATGAAGAACAACTTAATATTTTAGAGCAACTGAATTGCCAAACGGTTCAGGGCTACTACTACTCAAAACCGCTATCAAGCAGTGAATTTGAACAGTTCTTGAAACAACATGCTCCGAGCGAGAAACCAAACCTTCAACTCGTACAGTAGCCCTATTTCATTTAACCTAGCTCCATTTACGCTTTCCAACTAACTAAATTCGCGCAACGACGCATCCAAGCTCTACGGTAGTGCACCCGAAAAAGAATAAGCGCCGCAGGGCCCGTAATTAATGCTAAGCTCAGCCAGCGCTTTCTAGGCATTCCAGTCCAGAGGGTTTGAAGATAAATTACCACAGCACAGACCAAGGATATGATTGTAAAAGCCACTGATACTCCTGAAGTTTTTCATCTATCAAGTAAACCAAGGGCTTTTCTCCTTGGCGCAGAAACATCGCATTTCGATACTATTTACTAATGCGGCCGACGAGTCTACACAACGTTCAATATTTAATCAATACAGAAATTATTGTTGCATATTTTTGTATTATTTAATTTAATAGCGGACTGTTTAGAGGTATAGCATTACGTAAGGAGTGCTATTCCATAACTTTCCCTGATTAGGGAAACAGAGACAAGTGGGGAAATTTTTACGGTCAACTAGCAATGATTTCCTAGCTTAGTCCACTTAGGTTATGAGAGTGTTTTTAGCATAATTTGTGAAGCCAGCTTAGTCCTTAACTGGAAATTAAAAGTTAGCTTTTCTAATATTGTAGACGACTGAAATTTTGGTGCTTTTACACACTGTATTTATTTTAATCGTCAACTGTGAGTTAAACCGATACAAATCGGTCAGTTATTCAATAATTGTCTGCGTTATAACGCCATAGTATAGACTTTCTGATAGTTTTTACTGATAGACGATTACAGTATTATCACAAGAGCTGCTAAACTTACTCTCATGTAGTATTAACTGTTACTTCAAGGACACGGGCTATGGATCAGAAAAGCGTACATGAATATTTGCAGGCCAAGCCTGCTACCTTTATCACTAAGCCTTTTGCGCAAGACGTAGATGTGTACAAAGTTCAGCATAAAATGTTTGCAACTCTAACTGAGGGGAAGGAGGGGCAAATAGATGAAAATGGTGAACCTGTTTGGTGGTTAAATGTAAAATGCGACCCTGACGAAGCATTGTTACTTAGAGACAAGTATTCATCTGTTGTGCCTGGTTATCACATGAATAAGCGGCTTTGGAATACAGTCATCTTGGATGGCACTATTCCAGAAGACGAAATAAAGAAAATGATCGATGATTCTTATCAAATCGTCGTAGATAACCTACCGACCGCACAACGTGAAGAACTTGCTAGCAAGATCACGCAACGTTAATTAAAACGGCATTTAGGTAAAGCTAAATGCCGTTTTACCTTTCTATCTCCCTACACTTATTGGCTATCTTTAATGTCGATCAACTTGTCTTAAAGTTACTCTGGTAGTATACAAAAAGAATAACCAAGTAACGTTAGAGTGACGACATGACAAAACGGATAGCAGTACTGACAAGTGGCGGGGACGCGCCGGGTATGAACTCGGCAATTCGGGCTATCACGTTAAGTGCCCTAAGTTCCGGATTTCAATGCTTTGGTTTTTTTCATGGTTATAATGGTCTAATTAACCAAGAATATACTGAGCTCAATACTGATTCTGTCACAGATATCACCCAACTTGGTGGCACAATTCTAAAAAGTGCCCGCTGCCCTGCGATGCTAGGACCCTCAGGCGTCCTTCAAGCCGCAAACGCACTTAGAAAACTCCATATTGACGTACTTATTGTGATTGGTGGTGATGGCTCACTTAAAGGATTGCAAGTATTAGCAGAGCACTGGCAAGGTCAACTAGTCGGTATTCCCGCTACTATAGATAACGACCTCTCGGGATGTGACAACACCATTGGTTTTTCCACCGCCATCAATACTGCGACTTCTGCAATAGATAAAATCCGCGATACTGCAAATGCCTTTGAGCGGGTCTTTATCACCGAGGTAATGGGTCGTCATAACGGACATATCGCTTACCATGTAGGCATAGCGACAGGCGCTGAGGCTATCATTTCATTTGAAAACTGCACGGCAGAGAATACCTCTCAGGTCTTAGCTCATCTCAAAAATGCCATAAAGCATCAACATCAACACGGTAGCTTTTTGATTATACTAGCGGAAAATTTATGGCCAGGTGGCGCTCAAGCGCTTCAAACAGAGTTAAATAACAATGCCGATATCAATTGCGCACTTTGCGTGTTAGGCCATATTCAACGAGGCGGCGCACCATCTGTTGAAGATAGAATGCTCGCAACGGAATTAGGGGTAGCTGCTGTGGAAGTGATTAATGGTAACATCAAAGCAAACACTGATGTTGCGACGCCCGTTATGGTGGGAAAAATACATGGTGCAATTGTAGTTACTGAAGTCGAGAAAGTGCTAAATATGGAAAAGCCAGTATCACAGGAATGGGTACAACGATATCAACACTACCTCGCCGAGCGATAAATGCAGTGAGAGTGAAACACATATTTATTATTCACTCTCACTACGTCTTACCTAAGCGCTAGCCAAACACACTAAAAGCAGATTCGTTGAGCCACAGGTGACATAAAATACTCGCGATATAACCAAGCAAGATCACAGGTGCCCATTTTAGGTGCCCCATAAAAGTATAATAGCCTCTAGCCTGACCCATGAGTGCTACCCCAGCCGCCGAGCCAATAGAGAGTAAACTCCCTCCTACCCCTGCTGTGAGCGTGATCAACAACCAATGGCCGTGTGACATTTCAGGTTGCATCGACAGCACAGCAAACATTACAGGAATGTTATCGATCACAGCGGAGATAACCCCTAAGAATACGTTAGCATAGGTTGCAGACCATTCACCGTATAATATCTCTGACATTAAACTTAAATAGCCGAGAAACCCCAAACCGCCAACACACATAACGATACCGTAGAAAAATAATAAGGTATCCCACTCAGCGCGTGAAACTTTGCTAAAGACATCGAATGGCACAACACTTCCTAGCTTCTCGAGACGCTCTTGATCCCCTTCTCTTTCCGCCATCGCTCGCTTTCGTGCTAATGACCCCGGTAACGTCATTCTCAGGAAGTAACCAAAAAACTGTAGGTAACCGAGGCCCATCATCATGCCAAGTACCGGTGGTAAATGCAGCAAACTGTGTGAAAGCACAGCAGTTGCAACAGTCAATAGGAACAAAGTTAAAATTCTTAAAGCACCGCGCTTAAGCTCTACTCTTTCGTAAACTGCACTGGGCTTTCTATCCGCCACAAAATAACTCATTACGACTGCTGGTACGATGTAATTAACCAGTGAAGGAACAAAAAGCGCTAAGAACTCACTGAAATGTACCATACCGGCTTGCCATACCATCAAAGTGGTAATGTCACCAAAGGGGCTGAATGCTCCACCAGCATTGGCAGCTATCACGATATTGATACAGCTTAAATTGATAAACTCTTTGTCACCTTCAGCTACCTTCATCACCACGGCACACATTAGCAAGGCTGTGGTTAGATTGTCTGCAATTGGAGAGATAAAAAAGGATAAGAACCCAGTGATCCAAAAGAGATTCTTATAACTAAAACCCTTTTGGATCATCCATGCTCGTAGCGCATCAAAAAGGCGGCGCTCCTCAAGCGCGTTGATATAAGTCATCGCAACCAGCAAGAACAACATCAACTCCGCAAATTCTAACAAATTGTGCCGAAATGCGTGCTCGGTAACATCAGGTTGTCCCTGATTAACGTAATACGCCCCAATCATGAGCCAAATGATGCCTGCCGCCACAAGCACTGGCTTTGATTTTCGCATATGGAGTTTTTCTTCAAGCATTACAAGTGCGTATGCTAAAACGAAGACAACAATACAAACCAAACCGAGTGTCGAGCTAGTAAGATCTAAGGTGCCTTGAGCCGCCAAGGCTGGTGATGGGATCACGGATATGACCCATGCGCAACAGAATAGCAGTAGTCCATTGATTTTCATTTTTTTGCCTATCGATGAGTGCAGAGGGATGGCATTTCAGCCAAACTCACTTTAGCATAGATAAAAAATAATCAGCATTGGACTGAAGTCTAAGGCATCCTGTTTACAGTAGTACAAACAGGCTCATACATCAGCAGTAGGTATTTATGCTTCAACTTTCGCAGCAACAACAAACAGAATTACAGCAAAAATTGAGCAACGAAGGCTTTGCACGGATTGAAAATATTCTAGACGATACAAACGCTCAACAACTACATGAGTGCCTCTGTAATCTAGACTACCAGCTCGCACTGTTTCATAACGGGACAGCAAAATCAGTCAAGGACAGTGATATTCTTGCCTTAACACCACAAGAGCAGCAAGCCTTGCTTGAAGATATACATAGTTATGCTTCGCGTGGTGTTGGTTTTATGTATGGCCGCCATTCCATAGCATCCTCAAGCCCTGAGACTCTGCAAAGGCTCTACAGTGATCTCAACAGTAACGCTATACAGTCGTGCTTTTCAGCAATTTCTAGCCAGAATATTATCCGTACCTCAGCCCAAGCAACGCGCTTTATAGGTGGCCAGTATTTAACGCGACATAATGATATTGTAGAAGCTGAGGGCCGGGTTTATGCCTATGTACTCAGCCTAAGCAAAAGTTGGCACCCTGACTGGGGCGGGCTACTGCAGTTTTTTGAACCCGATGGCACACCCACTAAAAGTTATGCACCTAAGTTTAATTCACTGGTGGTTTTCGATGTGAGTAAAATTCATTCTGTGACTTACGTCGCGCCATTTGCAAAAGCGCCGCGACTCTCTGTCACGGGATGGTTTAGAACAATAGACATATAGGCGTTCGTTGAGCTTACGTATCTATTGTTCTAGATGTCTATTTTATTAATATTTTTCGCTTATCTTTTCGATGGTTAAGATCAACGCAAGGCCAGCGACGGCAAGCGCAATACATGCCAGCGTATTCGGGTCTTGACCGTACAGCGTACTGTATTGCGCAGGCAGAATGTTGGCCTGACTCAATGGCTTTTCGATACCACTGGAGTTCACGTAAGTCGTAAGCACTTGTTTCCAAGGCCACAATAAATTAAGCGAGCCCAGCAAAAAGCCAGCTAGTAGCGAGAACGTTACTTGCTGATAGTGCGCCAATAGCCAGCTGAGTAGACGCGAAAACGACATTAACCCCACAATACAACCGAGTAAGAATAGACTCACTAAGCCAAATTCAAGCTGGTTCACCGCACTGAGTACATGGCCATACATACCCAGCAACAGTAGAATAAAGCTCCCTGAGATCCCAGGTAAGATCATCGCGCAAATGGCGATAGCACCTGAAATAAAAAACATCCAATGAGATGCTTGCGCTTCAGCCGGTGAAAGGGAAGTAATAGCAAAAGCTATGATAGCACCGACTGCGCAGGCGATAATATTTTGGCCACTCCAATGAGAGACCTGTTTTGCAACATAGATAAAAGATGCGACGATAAGACCAAAGAAAAATGACCATACCAGTGTTTGGTGTGCCTCCAATAAATAAGTGATCACCTTCGCCAAAGACGCTGCACTGATGAGCAAACCAGAAAATACCGCCAGTAAGAAGCCACCATCAATGTGCTGCCAAGTGGCTTTTAGACCGTCACGGCGCAATGTGCTCAAGGCCTGTAAATTTACACTTTTAATGGCATTTAAAAAACGTGCATAGATACCAGTAATAAAAGCGATGGTACCACCAGAAACGCCCGGGACCACATCCGCAGCGCCCATTCCAGCCCCTTTTAAAAACATAAAGAGATAGTCTCGTTTGCTATCTTTGTACTGCACAAATTTCTCCTTTCATTTTCACTGCCGAGCAGTTTAACCCAAAAAATAGCGACAGCTAAAGCTTTCACTTAACTGGTCGATAACAAATTATGATGTTTTATGCGCTTGTACCATGATCATAAGAACGCTTTTATTACTCGCAACCTCTATATCCATCACGACTTTTGCAGCAGAGCACATTGATGCAGCACCGCTTGGTTCTCTTTATCAGCAAGACGCTAATCGCTTCTACGAGCCATCGCAGCTAATCAAGCTGGAAAGTGAAAATGAAAGCTTTTATGTGTTTCATCAAGAATATATGGCAGCCGCTCGCGAAGGCATCGTGATCTTATTGCCCGACATGCAAACTCCACCGCTCAATAACAGCGGCATAAGCTTTCTTGCAAAGCGATTAAGCGACGATGGTTATGATACTTATACCCTCACTCCGCCCGATCTTTCTTATGCACCGAGTTTGCTGGAGCAAGACATCGTGCTCCCCGACGCTGAAAAGCCTGTTCAGAAACTGATTTCACCCATTTCTGAATCAAATCTCGATGAATATAAAATGGCCTTGGTCAGCCGCTTCGAGGTACTTTATAACACGCTATCCATGACTCAAACAGAAAAGTTGGTGGTTGTCGCATTTGGTAATAGCGCAGGTTTATTCGGTGAGTATTTAGCAACACTGCCCAACCTACGTATAGATGCATTTGCCGTTGTTAGCCCACAATTGCCTAATGCAACACGGCAAAAGCATCTGGCATCCAACCTTTCTCTGATAAGCCCTGCTTTGCTGGATGTTTACTACAGTTTTGACAATCCAATTGTGGTCGATAATACGCAGGATAGAGCGCGCTGGGCAAGAAAGAATAGTAAGCTTGATTATCGCCAACGGGAGCTTTTTGGAGAAAAAACCGATCCTCTCCAACATCAAAGACTCAGAAAGGAATTACTCGGCTTTTTAAGCGTCTTATAGTTTTCAGGTTAGCTCTTTTTTAAATATTCATAAGCAGACTGAATGTCTTGGCTTTTGCGCTTTGCCACTTCCATCATATGCTTAGGCAAGCCTTGTGACACCAATTTATCAGGGTGATGCTGCGACATCAATTTGCGATAGGCTTTTTTGATATCACGCTCATTGGCCTCTTCACTCAACCCCAGTACAGCCAGCGCTTTAGCACGGTTTAAGCCATTATCTTGTGATGCCGGTTGACGGCCGCCCTGTTGCTGGTGTTGGTGTTGCGATCTCCCCGACGCCTGCGAGCGGCGAAATTCAAATTCTGCTTGGTAGCGCTTTAGCAGGAATAAAAAGTGGGTTTCTGCAAAGCCTAAATACTTACTAACCTGTTTAAGTAAGGCCTTCTCCGCGTCAGACACATGACCATCACAAAATGCCATTTGAATCTGAATTTCTAAAAACAGCTGTCTCAAATCATAGCGTCTAGCAAAAGCCTCTTTAAAATCAGTCACAGCCTCTTTTATCGAAAAGTCACCGCTTTTTCCCGCTGTAAACGCATGTTGCGCTTCTTTTCGCTCTTCACCCTGCAAGCCCATTTCACTCATAAATGCAGACGCGGCTTGAATGTGGATTTCGCTGACACGACCATTAGATTTTGCAATATGTCCCATCACAGAAAAACAGCTGGAAAAGAACAAAGCTTGGCGCTCATGTAAATCTTCACCTTTCATGAAACCTTGAAAGCCACCGACCTTATCAAAATCCTGACGCAAACTTTTATCAAATAAATGGCCGAGATAAAAACCTAAAATAGCGCCTAACCAACGACCAAATAAAAAGCCGAAAATTGTGCCTAATAACTTACCCCACATCGCTATATCCTAACTTATCATTGATCATTTTTAGTCGCTCCGGCGTGCCGATGTCGTCCCATGCGCCTAAATACAGTTCAGTAGAAACTTTATGCTGCTCAAGCCCACTGCGCAGCAACGGCCCTAGTTTTATAAAGCCAGCCCCAAGCTCGGCAAAAAAACTTTGGTGATATTTACCAATGCCGGACAAGGTATACTTTTGCTGATTGAGCGGCTGATGGGCAAGACAAAAGTCGCCTTCAGGGTTATGTTCGGGATTTTCTACCAATACAATGTGCGCTTCGCAATGGCCCTCTGCTGCGCTGCCGAGCTGTAACTGCACCAAGCTGCTAACATCATAGTCCGTAAAAATATCGCCATTGAGTACAATAAAGCTGTCATCCTGTTCACATAACATCGGCAGAGCTTGAATGATTCCACCTGCGGTTTCTAATCCCCCCTCAGGTTCATCACTGTACTCAATATTGACACCAAATTGACTACCATTACCGAAATAGTCTTTTATCACCTGACCTTGCCATGCAAGATTTATCACGATATCGCAGATCCCAGCCGCTTTTAAGCGCTCGAGATGGTGCTCTAGTAGTGGTTTTCCTGCAACGTTAAGCATAGGTTTTGGTTGGTTTGCGGTCAGTGGCATCATACGTTTACCACGACCAGCAGATAAAATTATCGCTTTCATTATTACTTCTATTTTGTGCCTAATTTGGCCTGAGCTTGAGGCATTATGTCATTCTCTAGCCAGCTTGCAAGCCACTGAAATTCTTTATACTTATTCGCCACTTCAACGAGGTAGTGTAAGGTTGGCAAAATATTTTCTAAGTACCCGCCTTTGCCGTCTCGCTGCAATAGGCGAGTAAAAATTCCGGCCGCTTTAAGGTGCCTTTGCATCCCCGTTAAGTCAAAGTAATGTTGGTAGGTACTAAAATCCATACCGCCTAATAAATTTGCCGCTTTTAAGCAATCAAAGCTATGTTGCTGAAGCTCAGTTAACTCATGTGCATCAAGGCGAGTATAACAATCCCGCAACAAAGAAACCGCATCATAAGTGACAGGTCCTTGTACCGCATCCTGATAATCAATGAGATACCACTGAGACTGATGACATATCAGGTTGCGACTATGAAAGTCTCGATGCATCGTAACCTGCGGCTGACGAGTCATCGCATCAACGAGTTTCAACTTCACATTATGCCACTGCACTTGTTGATATTCGGTGGGTGTTAAGCCAAGCCATTTTGTTACAAGCCACTCATAAAAGATATTAAGTTCCATATCAACGAACCCAGCATCATAGGGTTTCATCCATTCACTCTTTGGTGTTTTGGCTATTTTAGGAATAAGCGCTATCAACGCACGATAGTCCTCTAGCCGAGAAGGCAATGCCAACCTATCGGCCAAATGCTCAGAACCCAAATCTTGTAACAGTAACAGCCCTTGCTCTTCTTTACGCGCAAGGATTTGTGGCACATTGAGCCCTTGCTTTGCAAACACCGTATTTAAACCAATAAAAGGGGCATTATCGAGTTTATCGACCGGTGTCTCCATTAAGATCCACGACTTCGTTTGTTGTTTGACGCGATAATAACGGCGGAAACTGGCATCCGAGGTGATAGCCTCACATGTAAAATCGTCGCTTTGTAGTGTTTGCTGAATAAACTCGACGCGCTGGTTTTGACTATTCATGGATTTACTATTACACCTTCTACTTGTAAATATTTAAATGCTACTGTATTTCCGACAGTTTTCATTTATCATGATGAGCTTATTATTAAATGCTCAGCTAATAGGTTATTAAATGCGCAAAATTTGGGGCTTGGCTGTATTATCCGCTATTCATTCTACAGCTTTTGCTAATACGAACATTGTCACCGCACAATGTAAAGACTATATGCAGCCAGAAAACTGGAAGCCGTTAGCCTCGCTGCCCAAACATGCCATTGATATCGTTGCCGATGACTTAGAACTACAAGGTACTGATAGTGCTGAGTTTTCTGGCAATGTGGTGATTAACACTGAAACCATGAGCTTAGAAGCTAGACGTGCGCTAATCGATAAAAAAGAAGGCCTGCTCAGCGCTTCTGGACCACTACTCTATCGTGATCAATTTACCAAAGTTCACAGTAATGGGCTATTCGCGGATTTAAATGCTAACACCGTGAGCTTGCTTGGTGCTGAATATGAATTAACAGACCAGCAGGGCCGAGGTGGTGCAGAGAAATTGCATGCCTCTGGCAGCAAAATTTCACTCGACAACTCCAGCTTTACCACGTGTCCTGCTGATGACCCATTTTGGAGTATCGAGGCAAGCAGTATTGTACTTTCTCGTGAAGACGGTTGGGGTGAGACCTATAATACGGTGTTCAAAATTATGGACACGCCTATTATTTATTTACCCTACTTTACGTTTCCAATCGATGATAGACGAAAATCTGGCTTGCTGACGCCAACAATTTCTAGCTCGAATAAGTTTGGTTTAGAGCTGATCACCCCTTATTATCTCAATCTAGCCCCTAACTATGATGCGACCTTAACGCCAAGATACATGGCCAATAAAGGATTTCAGCTTATTACCGAGTTCAGATATCTAACTGAACAACATCAAGGTAAAATCGGGGTGGAATATCTCAGTAAGGATGATTCAGAGCCGCAGCTAGACGATCGCTATTTAGTGCATTGGCAACAAAAAAGCTATTTAAGTGATAAATGGCGCGCATTTGTTGATGTCACCAATGTCAGTGACGATAACTACCTCACTGACTTAACATCCGAGTACGCCAACGAAACCGACACCCAATTGTATCGTACTGGCAGTTTGAGTTATCTAGGTGACGACTGGTTGGTTGACTTAAAACTGCAAGATTTTGAAGTATTGGGTGATCATAGAGAATCCTACACTGCACTACCGCAAATTAGCTTCCGTACACGTGACAGTTATGAACTTGTTGGCCTCGATTGGGACTTTGAGGGTGAGTTTGCCTATTTTCAAAATGATACATTGGCAATCTCTGAAGCATCGAGGTTACATTTAGAACCTCGCGTGTCTTTTTCGCGCAGCGACTACGCTTGGTCATTTACCTCAGAAGCACGTCTACTTCACACTCGCTACGAACAAAATATAGATGCCCCCGATACAGACTATGAAGAGTCCGTCACACGTACCTTGCCAAGTTTACGAGTACATGGACAACTGAATTTTGAACGCAGTACCGAGTTCTTTTTTGAACAAGGTACACAAACACTTGAGCCACAAATTCAGTACCTTTACACACCGCACAGAGAGCAAAGCCAAATTGGCTGGTACGACACGGCTAAGTTACAAGATGACTTCATTGGTCTGTTTAGAGCACGCCGCTACTCAGGTTATGACCGTATTGCAGAAGCCAACCAATTCACCGTGGGGGCAACCACTCGTGTATTCGATAGCAGTAATGTCGAACGCTTTAACTTCAGTGCAGGTCAAATCATTTACCTCGAGTCATCTGTAAAGCCTTCTGAACAGCTGTTTACTGATGATACTAACTATAATGCACTGTTTGCCGCCGAATCCATGTTACATTGGCATAAGCGGTGGTACCTTTCGGGTGGGGTACAATATGACGTGGATAGCAAAGAGTTAGTGCAGTCTCACTTTACCTTGGACTATAAAGGAGACAACAAGCAGTTAGTACAATTGAACCATCGTTATGTTAATGATGTCTCAGACTATGAAATTGACCAAGTCGGTCTATTTACAAGTTTACCAATTGACGATAACTGGCAATTTGTAGCAAGCTATCACCGTGATATGACAGCAAACAGAAGCGTTGAATCCTTTGTGGGTGTTCAATATCAGTCTTGTTGTTGGGCCATTCAGGTGACTGCGAATCGTCAAATTGAAACAAACTTAAACCAAACACTTACCAATGATGAAGCAGTGTTTGATTCTGGCTTCAGCCTGAAATTTGTCCTTACAGGGCTTGGAAGCCAAAGCAGTGGTGATGCGAGTAAACTCCTTCAACAGGGTATTTTTGGTTACCGTAGACCGTATTTTTTGAATAAATAGAATTTAGAAAGCCGTATGAATTTAAAAAAGTTGTTATTAGTGGCCTCATTAAGTGCAGGCCTGTTTACTCAAGCACATGCCGAGCGTGTAAAGTTAGATACTGTTGTTGCCACGGTTAATGATGGTGTAATTTTACAAAGTGAAGTCGATCAAATAATAAATCGTGTTAAAGAACAGGCTGAGCAGCAAGGTACAGAACTTCCTAGCGATAGAACATTACGCTTGCAAGCCATCGATAAACTCATTGAACAATCTTTAATGTTGCAATTGGGTGATCGCATGGGAATGCAAATTTCTGATGCACAATTAGACCAGACCATTGCAAATATTGCCCAAGATCAAGGCGGTACTATCGCTGACTTACGTCGCTCAGTGGAAGCGAGTGGCGAAAGCTTTCAGGCATATCGAGAAGAGATCCGTAAAGAAATAACCACAAGCCAAGTGCGTCGTGCTAGCGTTGATCGCCGTATTTATATTAGCCCTCAAGAGGTTACTAACCTACAAAAAATCTTGAGTGAGCAAACAGGTAACTCAGAAGAATACGATATCGGCCATATCTTGATTAAAATCCCAAACAAAGCGACCCCAGAAGAGATTGAAGACGCTCGTGAGCGTGCTGATAACGTGATTAAATTTTTGAACGAAGGCAAAGAATTTAAGCGTATCGCAATTGCCTCCTCGAGCGGCTCAAAAGCGCTAGATGGTGGTCAACTAGGCTGGATGGGGATTAACGAAATGCCAACCTTGTTCGCTGAAGCGATTAAAGGCGCGAAAAAAGATGACATCGTTGGTCCACTGCGCTCAGGCGCGGGTTTCCACATTCTAAAAGTACAAGATATTCGTGGTCGTGAAGTTGTTGAAACTGTCGAGGTGCGTTCACGTCATATCTTAATCAAGCCGTCAATTATCCTAAGTGAAGAAAAAGCACGCTCGATGCTAGCGGGCTTTGTAAAAGACTTGCGCGCAGGTACCGCTAACTTTGCAGAACTGGCTAAAGAATATTCTGAAGACCCAGGCTCTGCACTTAAAGGTGGTGAATACGATTGGACAGATCCGACTACATACGTACCAGCGTTTAGAGACACTTTGTTGTCGCTAGAAAAAGATCAGATCAGTGAACCATTTAGAAGTACATTTGGCTGGCACATAGTACAACTGCTAGATAAACGCGTAGCCGATAAAACAGAACAAGCCAAGTTAAATCGCGCACACCGTCTGCTGTTTAACCGTAAATTTAAAGAAGAAAGCTTTAAATGGATTAAAGAAATGCGTGACCAAGCGCATATTGAAATTATCGAAACGGAATAACGGCTATGACACTCAGAATCGCAATTACACCAGGTGAGCCTGCAGGTATTGGCCCAGATCTTGTTATCAAACTGGCTCAGCATGCATGGCCTGCTCAGTTGGTTGCGGTGGCTGATAAAAGCATTCTAGAAAAACGTGCCAAAGAACTTGGTGAGCAAATCAAGTTACTGCCATTTGATAGTGATGCTACGCCTGAAGCGGCACCCGCTGGTGCCATTTACTACCTTCAAGTAGACAAAGGTGCTGAAGTGATCGCTGGTCAATTAGATGAAACTAATGGCCATTATGTGCTCGAAACCTTGCGCATTGCCTCTGAAAAAAATATGGATGGGACATTCGCAGCGGTAGTCACGGGCCCTGTTCATAAAGGTATAATTAACCAAGCTGGGATCTCGTTTAGCGGTCATACTGAGTACTTTGCACAGCAGTCTGATACCGCTGATGTCGTTATGCTACTCGCAACCGAAGGGCTGCGTGTAGCGCTAGTAACGACGCATATCCCACTGGCGTATGTATCAAAGGCGATAACGCCTGAGCGTCTCAGCAAAGTCATTCATATTTTACATCACGACCTACAAACCAAGTTTGGTATTGAACAACCAAGAGTATTAGTTTGTGGATTAAATCCGCACGCTGGAGAAAGTGGTCATCTTGGTCGTGAAGAAATAGAAACCATTGAGCCAACACTGGAAATGCTGAATAAACAAGGCATGAACTTGGTTGGACCGCTGCCAGCTGACACCCTTTTCCAAGCTAAATATTTAGATAATGCTGATGCTGTGCTTGCAATGTATCACGATCAGGGCTTACCTGTGTTAAAATATAAAGGTTTTGGAAACTCAGTAAACATCACCCTAGGATTACCTTTTGTTCGCACATCGGTCGATCACGGTACAGCGCTTGATTTAGCCGGCTCTGGTGATGTTGAAGTGGGTAGTTTTGAATTAGCGATCCGCGAAGCAATTAAGCTCGCAACCAAAAAAGCACAGAATGCATGACAGATAAAGTACATCTCGGACACAGAGCGCGTAAACGCTTTGGTCAAAACTTCTTAAATGACAACAATATTATCGACAAGATAGTAACTGCTATCGACCCAAAACCTGAAGACAATCTGGTTGAGATCGGTCCTGGCTTGGGTGCTATCACTGAGCCAGTTTGTGATTTAAGTGGTCACCTAACCGTTGTAGAACTCGATAAAGATCTTGCCGAGCGCTTGATCCATCATCCATTTTTGGGACCTAAATTAACAGTTCACCAAGGTGATGCGATGAAGTTTGACTTCTCTTCTTTAATCAAAGAAGGGGAAAAACTAAAGATCTTTGGTAACTTACCTTACAACGTATCAACCCCTTTGCTATTTCACCTATTTGAATTTGCCGATCAAGTCGAGCATATGCACTTTATGCTGCAAAAAGAAGTGGTTAACCGCATGGTTGCGGGCCCGGGTAGCAAAGCCTTTGGCCGCTTAAGCGTAATGACGCAGTACTATTGTCACGCTATTCCTGTGATTGAAGTACCGCCACATTGCTTTAAACCTGCACCAAAAGTTGACTCGGCCGTTGTTCGATTGATCCCAAAAGATCCGTCACAACGTACAGCTAAGAGCACTAAACTTTTGAATACTGTATGTTTGGAAGCGTTCAATCAACGTCGCAAAACACTAAGAAATAGCTTATCGAACCTGTTAACCGAAGAGCAGTTGCGAAACTTAGGTATCGACCCTACGCTTCGCGCTGAGAATCTGTCGCTTAACCAGTTTATTGAAATTGCAAATTGGATATATGACAACTCAAACTAATATTGGCTCACCGATCAAAGTATCGGTGGAGACCTTTTACGTTGAAGCGCAATCACAGCCTGAAAAGGACAAATATGTGTTTGCCTACACAATTACCATCAAAAACCATAGCTTATGTAACGCTAAGCTACATAGTCGCTATTGGCTCATTACCGATGCGAATGGCAAAGAGACCGAAGTAGAAGGCGATGGTGTTGTTGGTGAGCAGCCTACCATTCGTCCTGGTGAAAGCTATCAGTACACCAGCGGCGCGGTACTCGATACCCCAGTTGGTACGATGGAAGGCTATTATTTAATGCGTAATGAGTTTGGCACCGAGTTTAAAGCGCCAATCAATGTATTTAGACTCTCCTGTCCAAATATTTTGCATTAATATCGTTTTTATTGTGCGGAAGCGGGTTTGCCCGCGTTCCTCATACATGTTAGACATCGGAATAAAAACATCGAGTTATAAAAAACACAGGTAATAGATGGCAAAATACGCAATTGGAGACTTGCAAGGCTGCTTCACTCCACTCATCGGGCTACTCGACCAAGTCGACTTTAACCCAAGCCAAGACCATTTATATTTTGTCGGTGACATCATCGCCAGAGGGCCTGACTCACTTGCTTGCCTCGAGTTCCTCTATCAACATGCTGGCTCTATTAGCATTACACTCGGCAATCACGATCTCCACTTTTTAGCTTGTCTTGCTTTGGGAACCGCTGCGAACCCAAAAGATAATTTAGACGCGGTTTTTGCTAGTCCTAAATGCCAGAAATATGCTGACTTGTTACGTGCACAGCCCCTCGCTATTTGGCTTGAAACGCAGCAAACTTTTATTTCTCATGCAGGTATTCATCCAAGCTGGAGTATTACGCAAGCGCTAGAATATGCACGCTTTGCCGAAGCTATTTATCAATCAACAAAAGCCCCTGAGTTTTACGCAAATATGTACGGCGCTCACCCTGGACTTGAACTCGATAAGCTCAGTGAACAAGATAAGTTTAAAGCCATTGTTAACGTCTTCACTCGAATGCGCTTTCTAAAACAAAATGGCGAACTGGATCTTAAGAACAAATCTGGCCTAAAAGATGCTGCTGATCTCACTCCGTGGTTTGAACTCAGCCAAACACCAGCCGACACTACCCTACTTTTCGGCCACTGGGCTGCTTTAGAAGGCGAAACTAACAAAAAAAATATTATTGCCCTCGACACCGGCTGCGTGTGGGGAGGCCCTATGACGATGGTAAATATCGACAGTGGCGAAAAGTATCAGCACAGTTAACCCGTTTAGCGGCCCTAAATCGACGATAAGGTAAACACTTACTTCAATTTTTATTAAACTGAACTACACTCGAAGAAAACCTGAAGCTTTTATTTTTATCCGTTGAGCTGCTATTTTTTGTAATCCGACCTTTTTTACTGAAATTTTTTGTCACATCTGCTATAAAATACTTAACTTATCCGCAATAAATCCGATAAGTATCCGTATTGCTTTGTAAATTTTGTAGGACAGCTATGAATTTGACTGTTAGCCAACGTATTTGGGGTGGTTTTATTACCATCACTTTGTTGCTTCTTCTTATCGGGGGCAATTCTTTATTAAGAATTGCAAACATTGACAACTCAACTCAGCAGGTTAATAACCTGTCTCTACCTGCGCTCTCGAAGAGCTCTGCGCTGCAAGTAGAGTTCACTTTAATGAGCAAAATGGCTCAGGGAAGTTTTTACGCGCGCTCAGAGACTGAGCTGGCGACGCTTAAACAACAATTCACTGAGCGTCAGAAGATCTTTGACAAAACCTACTCTGAGCTGCAGCAGGTCGTTGCCGCTAATAATAAACTAGCCTCAAGCAGCCGTGATGTTGGCAAAAGTTACGATGCTTTCGTCAAAGCGATGAACAGCTTGCTAAACGAGAAAACATCTGAGCTTTCGCTACGCGACAAGTTGAAAGAACAGCTATCAACTATCGATATTGCCGCAGAAGATGCGACAATGGTGACAGTTGATATTATCGATCTGGATGGCTTGGAAGATGCTGACAAGCGCGCTTTTCAAGCTGCAAATAACTTAGAAAACAACTTTTCTTCGGTTGTAACCAGCGCCAACGATATTGTCACTGTTGAAGATATCAATACGCTGGAAATTGTAAGTAGAGATCAAAGCTATCTCGTTGAAGAGTTAGGTCGTAATATTGATTTAATTCGCGGCCCAGTTAGCACACTAGATAGTAGTTTGTTTGCTGATCTCGAAGGTTATTACACTAACTTGAAAGATGCCGTCACTGGCAGTAATAGCATCGCAGAAAATCAAAAACGCTTGATCAATGCATTAGCCGAAACGCGTAAAGAATTATCAGACGCAGAGAAAACCACAAAAGCCGCTCTATCTCAGCTAGATGACTTACTCTCTGAAGCAAGCCAAGTCGCCTTTAACTTACAGCAAGGCGTACGTGCCGATGTAGGCACAGCAAACCTATGGACTTGGATTGGGATGATTGTGGCAACGCTAATGGCCGTGGGTGTTGCTTACATTACCGTTAGCCGAATCACGAAACCACTATCGGAAGTAAACCGAGTTTTAAACATTGTCGCCAGTGGCGATATGACACAGCGCTTAGATGATACGGCAAAAGATGAGTTTGGCGAACTATCTAAAAGTTGTAACACGCTGATCTCAAGCTTGCGTGAACTTATCACTGGCATTATTTCTCGTTCAACACAGCTCGCTGCAGCGTCCGAAGAGACATCGACCATCACAACAGAGTCAAGCCAAGCAATTAAGAATCAGCAGGCGCAAGTAGAGCAAGCAGCTACCGCTACAACTGAGATGAGTAGTACGTCCCACGGTGTGAGTAACAGCGCGCATCAGGCATTACAAGAAATTAAAAATGCTGATAAAGAAGCTGAGCGTGTCAAAGGTATCTCACATGAGAACAAACATACCATTGAGCAACTCGCAAGAGAGGTAGATGAAGCCTCTCGCGTGATTAACAAACTACACCAAGACAGCGCGTCGATAGGTAGTATTTTGGATGTTATCCGTGGCATTGCCGAGCAGACTAACCTCCTTGCACTAAACGCAGCAATCGAAGCGGCCCGTGCTGGTGAACAGGGTCGTGGCTTCGCTGTGGTAGCAGACGAAGTGCGCTCGCTTGCAAGTAAGACTCAAGAATCGACTCAAGAAATTCAAGCAATGATTGAATCCTTACAAGCTGGTGCCGAAGAAGCTGTAGGTGCAATGTCGAAAGGCAAACAGCAGGCGGAGTCATGCGTAACTCAGAGCGACCTTGCTAATGAAGCACTCAACTCTATTACTGCTGCCGTTTCTCAAGCCCACGATGTGAGTGAAGAGATTGCAAACGCTGCGAATGAGCAACAGCAAGTAGCACAGGAAATTAGCGAACGTTTAGAGTCGATTGTAACCATTGCAGAGCAAACAGCTGAAGGGGCAAGCCAAACTTCAATCTCCAGTTCTGAGGTCGCTAAACTCGCCGAAGAGTTACGCTTATCAGTAGAGCAGTTTAAAGTATAAATACACAACGATGAAACACTCATGGATTGCATGGGCGTTTCATCACCTTAAGTGATACTAAAAGCTCAGTTAATAAAAAAGCCGCTCATTAGCGGCTTTTTTCATGTAGTCTCGTCATTACGCGATAGACGGATACTCACGGTATGCTTTTTCAAGCTTTTTAGCTTGCTTTTTAGATACACCAATATGCTCTAGCGCCACTCTTAAACGCGCACGAGAAAGGTCTGAGCCTAACACTTCCATCGCATCTACTACTGAAGTCGATGATGTTTTGCCTGTAATAGCAACGAAAATAGGCTCTAAGAACTCTTTTATCTTCAACTCATGGTGTGTCGAAACGGCCTTTGCGATAGAGAAGATCTCAGACTTGTTCCACGTACGCAGCTTTTCCAATTCCCAAATAAAGAATTGCAGAGCTTGACGAACCACTTCTTCGTCCGCTTTGCCAGCCGTTAATAACGCGGGATCGTATTCAGGTAAACCCGCTACAAAGTGACCGGCTAGCCCCACCAAATCAGATAGCGTGTTGATACGCGCTTTGGCTTCAGGAAGTACGCGAGCCAACATATCACCGTTAAACTTCCAGTCAACAAAGCGCTGGATAAGCTCGGCATCGGTTAGGTTTTCGCGGATCCACAGACCGTTTAACCAGTTAAGCTTGTCGATATCAAAGATAGGCCCACCAAGTGATACGCGTTTCATATCAAAGTGTTCAATCATCTCAGCCAAAGTGAACTTTTCACGCTCATCCGGCATTGACCAACCCATACGACCTAAATAGTTAAGCAGTGCTTCTGGTAAGAAACCCATTTCTTTGTAGTAGTTAATTGAAGTTGGGTTTTTACGCTTTGACAGCTTAGACTTATCAGGGTTACGAAGTAGCGGTAAGTGACCAAGTACAGGCGCTTCCCAGCCGAAGTCTTCGTACAACTTTAGTAGTTTAGGTGCAGAGTTGATCCACTCTTCACCGCGGAAGATATGGCTTATCTTCATGTGGTGGTCATCTACTACGTTCGCAAGGAAGTAAGTTGGGAAGCCGTCAGCTTTCAACAATACTTGCATGTCTACGTTTTCCCATGGGATCTCAATCTCACCGCGCAGGTAATCATTAAATTTAAATGTGCCATCTTCTGGGATCTTCATGCGGATAACGTAAGGCTTGCCTGCTTCAAGGTTTGCCTTTACTTCTTCTTCAGATAAACGTAAGCCACGGCCGTCATATTTAGGACGCAAGCCTTCTGCCATCTGCTCTTCACGCATTTGGTCTAGCTCTTCAGCCGTTGCAAAGCAGTAAAACGCTTTACCATCATCTACAAGCTGCTGTGCAAACTTTTTATATAAGTCAGAACGCTCTGATTGACGGTATGGACCAAACTCGCCACCTACATCCGGACCATGATCCCAGTCAAGCCCTAACCAGCGCAAGCTGTCCATGATAGCTTGCTCAGACTCAACAGTACTACGTACCTGATCGGTATCTTCAATTCGTAATACAAACTCACCACCTTGCTGCTTCGCAAAGCAATAGTTGAATAAGGCAATATAAGCCGTTCCTAAATGCGGATCACCTGTTGGAGAGGGTGCAACACGAGTACGGATAGTCATCAAAATTCTCTTAAAAATAGATTAGTCGATTAATGGCGCTATGCTAGCATAGCGCCTGATTAGCGCATAGTAAGGCGCGTGAATTAAGCTGCTTTTTCAAGCTTTTCTAGATAAGCAACAATGTCATTGGATTCGTACAACCAAGTGACTTTGCCTTGCTCTTCGATTCGCAAGCATGGCACCTTCACCTTACCACCCTGCTCTAGTAGCTCTTGGCGATATTGCTCATCATTTTTGGCATCACGGGTTTCAAGCTTAAGCCCTTCACGCTTGGCTGCACGGCGCACTTTAACGCAAAATGGACATGCCTTAAATTGATATAACTTTAAGTTTGCCGTCATTGCATCTAGCTTTTGCTGTTGTTCTGCGGCACGTTTTTTACTGCGTGGGGTAAAAATAAAATCAAAAAGTAAAATCAGACGTCCTAAAAACCATCTTACAAATTGCATAACGTTTCCCAAACCTTTGCTAAATTCGCTAAAAAATAGGTTGGGGAGTTTAGCATAATCTTTAAGCGCTATATATAAGGTGAGTTTAAAACAGTTCTATTTCCACGCATGCGTATTGTGATTCAGTTAACCCTAAGGTGAGGTAATTTGTGACTTGGTTTCTGCCATGCTCTTTGGAATGGTAAAGCGCTAAATCGGCTTTATGAACTTGCTCTGAAACTTGTAGTGTATCGACCACTTCAGTAAAACCTAGGCTCACAGAAACATGCTCTACTTGCGGAAATCGGCTGGAAGCTATTGTACTTCTCAAGCGCTCAAGTGCTACTGCAGCAGAGTCATCATTGCGACTTTGAAATAGCACCGCAAACTCCTCTCCGCCGTAGCGAAACACATAGTCTTCTGCTCTAAAGTTAGCTTTGATCTTTTGCGCTACCAACAGGATCACTTCATCGCCAATCACATGACCAAAATTGTCGTTTACCTGTTTAAAGTGATCGATATCTACCATCGCTAAATACCACTTGCGGTCTTCACTGTCATCACGGCATACCGTAAACCCGTCCCCATTGGTTATTTCCATCACTTTTTCATCAAACGTTTGGCGATTGAGTAGATCGGAGAGCGGATCGATACGAGCAAAGTACAACGTTGCCATTTGATGTGCAAAAACAGTGAGTAAGTGCTTCATTAAAGTCGCAGTGGTTAGATTTACTTGGCCTTCTATATATAAAAAACCAACGAGCTGAGCTTGGTGATAAAACGGGATGACACTATCGCCGTGGTATTGTATGAGATGTTTGTCGTCTTGGCGCTGCTGTAATTTATCTACCACCGCATCCACTGGCCCCACCACAACACAAAAGTCGCGATGGCTCACAAATATGGATTTGGGGACTTCTTTTTCCGATAAGCTTTTGCTGAAATAAAACGCGTAACTTTCCTTACAAACACCGGAGATCACCCGTTCAAGTGCCTGTGTTAACACCAGTTCACTCTTTTGCGCTAAAAGCTCTAGGGCCAACTCATGACCACAAGGTGAATAGCTGATAGACATTCAAGACCTCTTAGCAAACGCGACTCTAATAAGTGTAGAACAGCTATCTGAATTTACTGCAATTTATATCGTATTTATCGCATCTTGATGATCAGGCTGGTTTAACACAACTAAATTATCACGATGAATAATTTCCTCCGCGCTCTCACAACCAAGGCGCTGCGCAAACTCACTGCTGTGGCAGCCAAGCACAAGGCTGAGCTCTTGATTATCTAGACTGGTCAACCCTTGTGCTTTGAGTTTGCCTTTTTGACAAAATACCTGTACCAACTCACCACGCTGAAATTGGCCTTCAACGGCAATAATTCCCTTGGCGAGTAAGCTTGCACCTTGGTGACATATCGCCTTGATAGCCCCACTATCACAAATTATCCTGCCTGTTGATTTAGGGCCAGAAAGCAACCAGCGCTTGCGTCCTCCAACAGGCGCGTCAAACTTCAAAAACGTCGTGCTTGGTGCGGTTTGGTTGAGTACTTGCGGTAAAATGTCATATTCGCTGCCTTTTGCTATCACGACATCAACGCCTGCTCGTTGAGCAATGTCCGCCGCTTGTAGCTTCGTAGCCATGCCACCCGTGCCAAGCTGTGTACCACTGCCACCCGCTAGTGCTCTAAGCTCATCATTTATATGTGTTACTTGCTCTATTAACTGCGCATCTGGATTGGCTCTGGGATCCGCAGTAAAGAGACCATGCTGATCGGTGAGTAATACCAATTTATCAGCATTTGCTAAAATTGCGACGTAGGCTGAGAGGTTGTCGTTATCGCCAACTTTGATTTCAGATGTTGCCACTGCATCGTTTTCATTTATGATTGGCACAACATGATGCTCTAAAAGCTTAGTGAGCATGTCCCGTGCCGTTAGATAACGTTCGCGGTGTTCAAGATCGGCTCGTGTCAGTAGCATTTGCGCCACATTGACGTCGTAAATACTAAACAATGACTGCCATAAATGAATTAATTGGCCTTGCCCAATCGCAGCCAACATCTGTTTTTCAGCTAGTGAATGACCAATTGGTTGCTGTAATACACCGCGCCCTGCGGCCACAGCACCGCTAGAGACAACAATGACTTGGTGGCCTGCTTGGCGTAACGTTACACACTGCCTTACCAGCTCAACAAGTCTGGGTTTGTTTAAGGTCTGGCTGCCTGCAGTTAAAACACTTGTGCCGAGCTTGATAACAATGGTTTGTTTATTGTTTTTGGTCATAGTATTTGTTGGTTTTTACAGCGATAGGCTTTCGTTATACCACGGACCTTCCCCCCTCCCAAGTAATAATACCAATTGCATTAACTCTCCAACCAATTTGAAGGGTGAAATACCATATTAGCGTCGTTAAAAATTTCTCATTTAGAACAACTAAATAGCAAAATTTTTGCCTTGCTACTAAAGCTATTCCTCCGCTTCAAATAGCTCATTTAATTAATACAATTGGTATAAACTCATGAATTTTATTTCTAACTCAGAGTGAATTGGTATAATCCGCCGCACTGATTTCGATCAAGGCTTTTTTGCACCGTGTGTGAGAGAGTGATCACTGTTCAATTAAGAATAACTAGCTGAGTTCAGAATGAAAAAACACAAAAAGAACAAAGAGATTATGATGCTGCCTTTGCTGTTTGTGGTGATCTTAATGTGTGTGGGTGGCCATTTTATTTTGCAACCTAGCTACAAAGACAGCCACATAGTTGAGTATTCTCTAGCTGCACTGCCATTTTTAATGTTCGCCATTGTGATTGTCGCTATCAAAATAGCTATAAAGGCAGATAACGATGAAAGCAATGAAGGTGAGGGTTAGAATATCCCTCACATTGGTTATAGAGGATAATAACCAAACCACAACGGGGTAAGCGGTGTTGATTGGCCACTGTGCGAGAGCTTGATATTTAAGTTTTGATCAAATAAATCAATCGCAAAGCAGTCATCCACATCATGTAAATCGTCTTTATGAATATGGCTAAAGCCGTTAAGCAAAAACGTTTTTGCCTTCTCTTTTGCTTCATCCGCATTCGTTGCAACGAACAGCCCAAAGTCATGCGCCTCAACTAAACTATCAGGCTTATATCCTCCCAAGTTCACAAAATACAAATGCTCAGCTTGCTCAACACGCTCTTCGGTAAGTTCAATAGCATAGCCATCGGCATGTTCAATGATTGTGTAGCTATCCATATGCACCGAGTTTTTATCACCAACCCATTGCTGCTTTAATTTTGGATAAGCTTCTTCAATTGTATTTGCCGCGACAAAGCGCACATCATGCATTTCAATATGGCAACCTTGAATACGGCCGCCTAGGTATACAACAAACAACTTCACTTTGACACTCCACTCCTTTAAAACCCAAGTATACTCTCAACTCAAAGACTTGGCTTTATTGAGTTAGATGATTATTCTGAATAAACACTCTCAGTGAAGGACAATATAATGAAAAAAACATTCCTCGCGCTTTTGGCTAGCTTTAGCCTGTCATCAACAGCTCAAGTAACCGTAATTCACAATGTAAATGGTTATACACCGACTAAATCACAGCAAGTTGAGCGCTTTTCTTCTTTGGTCATTAAAGACGGTAAAGTCGTAAAAACGAGTCCAAAGGATCTCAGCGCCCAATATCCGAGTGCAACCAAATTTGATGGTGAGGGAAAAACCCTATTACCTGGTTTAATTGATGCACATGGCCACATCATAGGCCTTGGCAACAATTTACTCACACTCGACGTACGCGGTAGCAAAACCATTGCAGAAGTAGGAAAGCGGCTTAGCCACTACGCAAAAACCCATGAAGGTGAATGGATAATAGGTCGAGGCTGGGATCAAACCTTATGGCCCGGCGGACAGTTCCCAACCGCAGCCGATCTCGACAAATACGTAAAAGATAAGCCCGTCATGCTCACTCGAGTAGATGGTCATGCTATTTGGGTAAACTCAAAGGCGATGGCGCTTGCCAACATTTCGAAATCAACAAAGACGCCTGAAGGCGGTGAAATCATTACACTGAATAGCGGTATGCCGAGCGGAATTTTTATCGACAAAGCGGAAGATCTTATTCGCACTCATGTCCCTGCTCAGTCGGATGCACAGGTAAATAAGGCACTGAATAAAGCCGGAGAACACTTGCTGAGTCTAGGTATTACCTCAGCCCATGATGCTGGGATTGACCACACCACGTGGCAGGTTTACCAAGCACGCGCTAAGGAACACTCAATGCCTCTACGCGTCTACGCTATGCTCAGTGCAAGCTCACCTAAACTCGCGGAGATGTTAGACGCCGGAGTAATCAAAGATACACGAGATCAACTCTCTATTCGTAGCGTAAAAATTTATGCTGATGGTGCACTTGGCAGCCGAGGTGCGGCACTTATTCGCGACTATCATGATCGCAAAGGCCACAAAGGGCTGATGCTCGAAAATCAAGCGACGCTTGAAGCATTGATCACCCAAGCCATACGCAGCGGCTACAGCGCACACACGCACGCCATTGGCGATAGAGCGAATCGCATTGTGCTCGACTCATACCAACACGTTTTTAAAAAAGCAGGTGGAAGACTGCTCAGAAACCGCATTGAGCACGCACAAATTGTACATCTAGATGATATCCCCCGCTTTAAGACGTTAGATATCATTCCATCAATGCAGCCTGTTCATGCCACATCTGATATGCATATGGCCGAAAAGCGCCTAGACGACAAACAACTTAGTGGCGCTTACGCATGGCAAACATTCTTAAAGCAAGGAAGTAGAGTGGCGGCGGGTTCTGACTTTCCAGTGGAGCTTGCAAACCCCTTCCATGGTCTGCATGCCGCAATCACCAGGCAAGACCATCAGGATTTACCCAAAGATGGCTGGCGCCCAACAGAAAAGCTAAGCAGAGAACAAGCACTACAAGCATTTACTGTTGATGCTGCGTATGCCGCATTTCAAGAGTATAAACTGGGAAGTTTAGAACAAGGAAAGTGGGCCGATTTTATTTTAATTGACCAAGATTACTTTACCGTAACCGAAGATAAAATTGATGATATTAAAGTCGAGCAGACGTGGATTGCAGGTGAACTTAAATATCAGCGTTGATCTTTTTGTAATTTAACCAAGTGGTAGGTGTTAACTAGTGCCAATAGACCATTAGTTAATGCCACCGGCCAAGCTTGTATAAGTGCACCATAGGCAGTAAAACAAATACAACCCATTAAATTGAACCAACGCAACTTAGCAACATCGCTCATCATCAAAGAAACGACCAAAAAAGCAGAGGCTAAATAGCCTAAATATTCCCAACTCATTTGTCCTCTCCCCTAAGTTGCGTTAGCATATAGTTTATGCTCGGATTTACGTATCGAGCAGAATAAAAAGGCTAACCCACAAGCCCCTAGAAATTAGCACCAATAAATTAGCTCTAACACGGGAAGTGGGGGTTTAATGGTAATATCGTTTATTAAATTCTTCGCCACAGCGCTGAGATAAAACCGATACTACTTAAACGGTGTGAGTTAGCGTAAAACTGAAAAATTCATGCTAACGTCATTATAGTTTAATAAATAGGACATTTGTCCGAAGAGCCATCTAGATGTTTCAATATCATTTTTCAACCAATTTGGTCGAACAGTTACTCGCTTTTGCTGGTAATAGTTTTCAGCACAGTAAAAAAGAAGTCTTGATCCACCAAGATGAACCATTGAGTAAACTCATATTGGTGACCAGTGGTACTGTGTCTTTTAGTTATGATGTCGGTAACGGCCGCCGCTTATTGCTCGGTCAGCTGGACTGTAACAACACGCTAATTGGTGAAATCGAAGCGCTGAATCACCAGCCTTGTATTTATACCGTGACTTGCTTGAGTGATGTAACCTATCACCTCATTGAGCTAAAATATTGGCGAAAATTACTACTAGAGCAACCGGAACTGAGCCTATATACCGCGCAGACCATCGCCGCTAAGTTTACTGAAAATCAAAAGATAAATTTAGACAAGTTGCTGCTCCCGCTTAGCTACAACATCGCTAAAGATTGTTTATTACGTGCCGAGAATTCAAATCCAACTTTACTTCGTGCCTACTCAACGGTAAGTGCTGAAGCCGAAAGATTTGCGACCACTGAGCGTGCATATCGTCGTGTGGTCAGTGAATTGGTCGAAAAGGGCTTGATAGTACGCAGTAGTGAAGGCTTAAAGCCAGTCGATATTGATGCGCTTGAGGATTTTGTTGATAGCTTCGCGCAAGCTTAATCTTTCTCGATAAGAATAACTAGGGCGAGTACTTGCTCGCCCTTGAGTACTGATTAGCTTATTTTGCAAATAGGTGTTTAATATTTGCTAAGTCAGACTTTCCATCCACTAATTCTTCCGGTGTTAAACCTGATAGCTCGTGAGGGAATACCAGCCACTCATCAGACTCGTGAATAAAATAATCTGGTGTCATTGGTACTTTCTTGTTCGCAGGCTTGTAGTATGGGCAAGCAACACGAATATCGCTAGGCAAGTTCAAACGCATTAGCTCTGCGAGCTTTTCTTTCAACGCAAAAATGCTGCGACCGGAATCAAATACATCATCAACGATTAGTAATGAATCGCCAGCATTTGCATTTTCAACGATGTAATGCAGGCCGTGTACTTTGATTTCTTTAGATTGCTTACCAATGCCATAGTAAGAAGAAGTACGCACTGCGATATGATCAGTCTCTATACCTTTGTAATCGTAGTATTCTTGAACTGCAATACCAATAGGCGCACCACCACGCCAAATACCGATAATAAAGTCAGGTCTAAATCCGTCTTCATAAACTTTAGCGGCTAAGCGAAATGAATCTTCTAGCAATTGTTGCGCTGTGATATAGCACTTATCTGACATAAATACCCCGTTAGGAAGCCCGTGTAATGGTGACAAGCAGCAAGCGCTGCCAATTGATACCAATTACAATTATTTGCAAGTCATAGGCACTTGTGTGATTGGTATAACCGAATATTTTAACGTAAAGCGCAATAAAATGCTGCAATAATAGTGTCTTTTTATTTTCATTTTTTGATTTGGGACGCCGTATCCTAAAGTTAAAGATCGCCGGGTGAACCGGCTCCTACACAAAGTTCAATGGGTGAACAGACACCGCATAGCGTTATTTAATTGGTGGCAACGAGTTCACCTCGCGATGTGCTAAGCTGCTAAAAGATCGCCGGGTGAACCGGCTCCTACACAAAGTTCAATGGGTGAACAGAAATCTACACAGGGTTGTTAATTTGGTGGGAGCGAGTTCACCTCGCGATGGTTTTCAAGAGATAAAAATAAGGCCGCGGTGGGCGGCCTATATCGGTTATTCTTCGGTATCTACGCTAGCGTCATTGCCTTCTGGTGTCTCGCCACCACTGTGCTCTAAGTCATAGCTATCAACACGCTGTAATCCGCGCGGTAACTTATTACCTCTACGACCTCGCTCACCGTAATAGTGCTCTAAATCACTCGGCTTTAAGGTTAGCTTGCGCTTACCTGCATGTAAGGTAACAGAAACACCTTCAGGTACTACCGCTAACACTTTGACAAACTCTTCGCGGCTTTGCACTTTCGCGCTAGGGATTGAGATAATCTTATTCCCCTTACCTTTACCAAGCTTAGGTAAATCACGTAATGGGAATAGCAGCATTCTGCCTTCGCTCGAAATCGCCATACACATATCGGTGGCAACATCGAATACTTGAATTGGCGCCATCAAATGGGCACCTTTTGGTACACTAACGAACGCTTTACCATTTTTGTTTTTGCTCACCATATCGGCAAAATCGCTAATAAAGCCGTAACCGCCATCAGTCGCCATCAGGTAAGTCGACTTTTCTTCGCCCATGACTACATGTTCAAAGTTACATCCTGGCGCCAAGTTAAAGCGACCCGTCATCGGTTCACCCTGACTTCGGGCTGAAGGTAAACTATGCGCATCGGTTGCAAAGGCTCGCCCTGAGGTATCCAAGAACACCGCAGGCTGATTACTCTTGCCTTTCGCAGAAGCTTTATAACTGTCTCCTGAGCGGTAATTTAGTCCTTCAGCATCGATATCGTGACCCTTTGCAAAACGCGCCCAACCTTTTTCAGATAGCACAACAGTTACAGACTCTGATGGGATCAAATCTTTTTCGCTAAGCGCTTTGGCTTCACCACGCTCAACTACCGGTGAGCGTCTATCATCGCCATACAATTCAGCAGCTTCTTGAATTTCCTTTTTCATCAACGTCGACATGCGACGTTCAGAGCCTAAGGTTTTTTCCAGTCCATCGCGCTCTTTTTCAAGCTCATCTTGCTCACCACGGATCTTCATTTCTTCAAGCTTTGCAAGGTGGCGTAATTTCAGGTCTAGAATTGCTTCTGCCTGCTTATCTGAAAGACCAAAACGCGCTATTAACTCTTCTTTTGGCTTGTCTTCGTTGCGAATGATTTCGATGACTTCATCGATATTCAAAAACGCAATCATCAAACCTTCAAGAATATGCAAACGCGCAAGTACTTTGTCTAAACGATACTGCAAACGTCTACGTACCGTTTCACGACGGAATACTAACCACTCAGATAAAATCTGACGCAAGTCTTTAACTTGTGGACGGCCGTCTAAACCAATCATATTGATGTTAACACGGTAGTTCTTTTCAAGATCCGTCGTGGCAAATAGGTGTGCCATTAATGGCTCGACCTTAACTCGATTTGAGCGCGGTACGATGACGATACGCGTCGGATTTTCATGGTCCGATTCGTCACGTAAATCCGCTACCATGGGGAGTTTCTTCGCTGTCATTTGCGCTGCTATCTGCTCTAGCACCTTGGCACCCGAACATTGGTGTGGCAACGCGGTGATCACCACTTCGCCTTGCTCTTCGGTGTACACAGCACGCATCTTGATTGAGCCTCGACCTGTGGTGTAAAGCTTTTTGATTTCTTCTTGCGGCGTAATGATTTCCGCATCGGTTGGATAGTCAGGCGCTTTGACCAATTCTAGAATTTCTTCTAGTTCGGATTTAGGCTTATCCAATAACAAACAACAAGCTTCAGCAACTTCACGCACGTTGTGCGGTGGAATATCAGTTGCCATTCCCACCGCAATACCTGTCACCCCATTCAATAAGATATGTGGTAAACGCGCGGGTAACACTTGTGGCTCATCTAAGGTACCATCAAAGTTAGCGGTCCAATCAACCGTACCTTGACCAAGCTCTTTCAGCAGTACTTCTGAAAACTTAGATAAACGCGCCTCGGTATAACGCATCGCAGCAAATGACTTAGGATCATCCGCAGCGCCCCAGTTACCCTGGCCATCCACCAACGGATAGCGATAAGAGAACGGCTGCGCCATGAGAACCATGGCCTCATAACAAGCACTATCGCCATGAGGATGATATTTACCCAATACGTCACCGACGGTACGGGCAGATTTTTTGTATTTTGCTTGAGCAGATAAGCCCAGCTCACTCATCGCATATACAATACGACGTTGTACAGGCTTCAGGCCATCGCCAATATGCGGCAACGCCCTATCCATGATCACATACATGGAGTAGTTCAGGTAGGCATCTTCAGTAAAACGCCCCATCGGAAGTTGTTCAATGCCTTGCAAGGACAAGGCTTGAGGATCTGTCATGTTACACCTTACTTGTTGTTGTAGCTGATGCGATATATCGCATTGGCGTAATCATCGGAAACGAGCAGGCTACCGTCGCTAAGCTCTGCAATTGCGGCAGGTCGACCATAGGTTGTTTCGTTTTCCATAAAGCCGGTAAGGAAAGGCTCATAGCCTCTAATTTGGCCATCTTGCACGTTTGCTCGCATTACTCGATAGCCCACCTTTTTGCTGCGGTTCCAAGAGCCATGTTCAGCAACAAAAAGCTGATGTTTCATTGCCTTTGGAAATTGCTCGCCACGGTAAAAGTGAATGCCCAGCGGTGCAACGTGTGCTTGTAATGCAAGTGCTGGCATGGTGTAGTCAGTCACCGATTTACCCTCGCCAAATTCAGGGTCTAGCACACTGCCGCCATGAACATACGGAAAGCCAAAATGCTGACCTATTTCGTCAACGCGGTTAATTTCACATGGTGGAATGTCATCTCCCATCATGTCGCGACCATTATCGCTAAACCATAACTTTCCGGTTACTGGGTGATAATCAAAACCCACTGAGTTACGCACGCCTTTGGCAATCGTCGAAAGCTTTTTCGTCTCAAGATTTAGTGAAAATATACGGCCAAACTTCGGGTCTTCGGCACAAATATTACAAGGCACGCCAACAGGAATGATCAGTTCACCTTCAGGCGATACTGTCAGGTACTTCCAGCCATGGTGACGTTTGTCAGGCAAATCATCGAACACCACTTCTTTTATCGGTGCCTTGAGGTTTTTTGCGATTTGCTTAAAACGTACAATACGCTCAACTTCAGCAACATATAAGTCACCATCTTTTAGGGCGATACCGGAGGGCATATTCAGCCCTTCTGCAACTAAGATTTTCTTGTCGGCTACACCATCACGATTATTGTCAATGAGTGCGTGAACTTTGCCCGCTTTGCGAGAGCCAACGTACACAGTGCCGTCTTTGCCCACCGCCATTTGTCTTGCATTCTCAACATCTTTAGCAAAATAGCTCAGCTCATACCCTTTAGGTACTGAAAGGCGCGAAAGCATATCGTTTGCCAGTGCTTGTGAGCTTAATAGCGCAGCTGCCAGCGTCGTCGCTATCGTGGTCAATTTACTATGTATTTTCATGTTAAACCTCTGCCTTATCTCCGTGCTGTTCAAGCCAAATTTTACGGTCGCCAGAGCGCTTTTTAGCTAGCAGCATATCCATCATTTCGAGGGTTTGCTCAGGCTCATCTAATGTCAGCTGAACTAAACGCCTAGTATTTGGATCCATAGTGGTTTCACGCAATTGCAACGGGTTCATTTCACCCAATCCTTTAAAGCGCTGTACGTTAACTTTACCGCGTTTCTTTTCGGCCTCAATACGGTCTAAAATGCCCTTTTTCTCATCTTCATCAAGAGCATAGTAAACCTCCTTACCAACATCGATACGAAATAGCGGCGGCATAGCAACAAAAACATGTCCCTTACGAACAAGCTCTGGAAAGTGTCTTACAAAGAGCGCGCATAACAAAGTAGCAATATGAAGTCCGTCGGAGTCTGCATCCGCAAGGATACATATTTTACCATAGCGTAGACCAGATAAGTCTTCAGAGTCAGGGTCGATACCTAAGGCAACAGAAATATCATGTACTTCTTGCGAGGCTAAGATCTGCCCAGATTCCACCTCCCAAGTATTTAGGATTTTACCGCGCAGTGGCATGATTGCTTGGAATTCGCGGTCTCGTGCTTGTTTTGCCGAGCCACCTGCTGAATCCCCTTCCACCAAAAAGATTTCTGAGCGTTCGGTTTCACTTCCAGAACAATCGGTTAATTTACCCGGTAAAGCAGGACCCGAAGTGACTTTTTTACGAACCACTTTTTTCGCAGCACGCAAACGTTTTTGCGCATTGCTGATACACAGTTCAGCAAGTAACTCTGCAGTTTCAGTGTGTTCGTTCAACCATAGACTAAAGGCGTCTTTGACAATGCCTGATACAAAAGTAGCGCACGAACGTGATGACAGCTTTTCTTTGGTTTGACCGGCAAATTGTGGGTCTTGCATCTTAACCGACAAGACATAACTACAGCGATCCCAAACATCATCAGGCGTCAGTTTCACGCCACGCGGGATCAGGTTTCTGAATTCACAAAACTCCCGCATCGCTTCAAGTAAGCCTTGGCGTAACCCATTTACATGGGTTCCACCTTGTGCCGTTGGAATTAGGTTTACATAGCTTTCAGCGATAGATTCGCCGCCCTCTGGCAACCAATGAAGCGCCCAATCAACCCCTTCGGTTGAGCCACTGAAACTGCCTGTAAATGGAGATTTCGGCAGCACTTCATAGCCTTCAGCGCTGTCTTTTAGGTAATCCTCAAGACCTGCCTCATAGTGCCATTCTTGCGTTTCTTTCGTCTGTTTATTTACAAAACGAATTCTAAGCCCAGGACACAATACAGCCTTGGCTTTGAGCAAGTGGTTTAACTTAGTAATTGAGAAGTTAGCTGAGTCAAAATAACTCGCGTCGGGCCAAAAGTGTACTGAGGTGCCGGTATTACGCTTACCAACACTTCCTGTCACTCGTAAGTCTTCGACTTTATCGCCGTTTTCAAATGCCATTTCATAGATTTGCGCATCGCGTTTAACGGTAATTTCGACTCGAGTCGACAACGCGTTAACAACTGATATACCCACCCCATGAAGACCACCGGAGAACTGGTAGTTTTTATTGGAAAACTTGCCCCCGGCATGAAGTTTGGTCAGGATCAATTCAACCCCAGGCACGCCCTCTTCTGGGTGAATGTCCACAGGCATTCCTCGACCGTCATCGATGACTTCAAAAGAGTTGTCTTCGTGCAAGATCACGTCAATTTTGGTGGCATGTCCGGCTAAGGCTTCATCGACACTGTTATCGATAACCTCTTGGCCTAAATGATTAGGTCTGGTGGTATCGGTATACATGCCTGGACGGCGCTTAACTGGCTCTAAGCCATTGAGTACCTCAATAGCTTCGGCATTATAGTTTTGCTGACTCATAGGCTAGTTCTAGTTATCTTTTTATCCGCTAGTATATGCACAACGTACAGCTTTGAGCAGAGCTTTGTGCATAAATTCTAATTTTTGATAGTTAAAAATTTGGTGATGGTGTCAAAATAGCGTGGAAATTCAATAAAGCTATGATCCCCACCAAACTCAATAATTTGACGACAGTGGCTATAATAACGCACAGCCTCTTCAAAAGGCAGCACCTCGTCGCCCGTTTGTTGCAATAATAGCAAGTTTTTTGGATTACTAAGCTGCTCGACATACAAGGATTTTAACGCATCAATATGCTCATGCAGCAGCTCATAATGACAATCCTGATAAGGATTGTATTGTGGTCCAAGGTAGTCATTTAATAATGAAAAAGGCCTAACTGCAGGGTTTATCACCACCGCTTTACAGCCAAGATGTTGCGAAAAGTAGGTGGCGTAATAACCGCCTAACGAGCTACCTAATAACACAGTATCAGAATCAATGACGCTATCCAACTGTGCCAATGCGACTCTCGGGTCATAATGCAGTCTTGGAACAATATATGGCGTTTGTTTATCCAACATATATTCACCAAATGCCGTTGCTTTATAGGATAGCTCAGAGCTATTAAAGCCGTGAATATAAACTACTTTCCGAGCCATTTTACCTCTGTTGTTATAGCGCTTTTACTAAATGCGATGACACGATAAGCGGGACCCAAATCAGACTGACACCAGTCCTTTGTGTGCTTATCAAATTGGATTGATGTTGCAGGCGTAGCATAGATAGGTAAAGTGCGAAATTGTTGTTGATATTCATTGTGCACATGACCATGAAATAGCCCTGAAGCTTGCCCTGAGTCCACCAACAGGTTTAAAAGTGCAGGACCATTTTCGAGCATGTGTTTATCTAAATAGCCATCAATCGGCCTAGGATGGTGGTGAGTAAAAACAATCGTATTGTTGTTGATATTATTGTGAAGCATGTCTTTGAGCGCCGCTAAGTGTGACTTTGCACACCATCCGGCGGGAGTTTCACCTTTTGAATTTAACAATAGCACTTGGCCAAACGGACCTGAGATGCGCTTATGACGAACGATTTGCCCTATACTTATTTCTTCAAGTAAAGCTAGCTCGTCGTGATTTCCCGGCACCCAAAGCACAGGGCATTGCAACTCACTCTCCCTCACTATACGGGCAAACTCATGATAAGAAGCCGCACTGTGATCTTGTGTTAAATCACCGCCAAACACCACACAATCAAAATGATCCTTGGCCATCGCTGCTAGAGTGCGTTTAAGGTTAGCGGCGGTATTTACCGCAAAATATTCCCCTGAGGGCGTGGCAAACAAATGACAATCCGTAAAATGGCCAATACGAATTTGCGCAGTATCGAACTGTAGCTCAAGATCAAACCAAGCCATTGTTAACATCCCAGTTTAAATGTACGCGGCCTTTTTCTAAGCACACCATAAGCCAATCAGCTAAAAACGCATTAATTTGATATTTTTCATCTTTTTGATGCATATCTGGATTTGGGTAACCATAGGATGGCTTTATTCGGCGATGATAATCACGGTGAATAACTTCGGCCACTTTAGCATCATGATAAAGGCGCACGGACAACGAAAAGTGTGGTAAATGGGCGCTTATCGTCGCCATTTGCTCGATGTGAACGTCCGTTGTGTATTTACTGACCCCAGCTACGCTCAAACAGTAGCGTGCAGACGCTAAGTCAATCACTCGGCTTTCGCCGACCACTTCTTCAGGTAGCAATTTTAGCGCCCGTAAATAATTACGTTCGCACAGTGTGATATAACGGGGCAGAGATTGAATATACTGCTTTGAGCTCAGCACTTGTGACAAAAATACGACTCCTAAACTGCTTCTATCCGCGCTTTATTTAATGCCAACCATTGTAGACTAATTACAGTGGCAGCGTTATCGATTTCCTCATTATCAAGGCGCGCGAGGGCTTCATCAAATGGCATTACATGCACTTTGATATCTTCACCTTCTTCAGCCAGCCCATAGACTCCACCCGCTTCAGATAAATCAGCAAGCGCTAAATACAAATATAGTCGCTCTGTTGTACCACCAGGGCTTGATAAATAAGAGCGCATATAAATGAGCTTATCAAGCTCAAGTCCAGCTTCTTCTTTGGCTTCCTTTCTCGCAACAAACTCATAATCTTCGCTCCCTTCAGCCATACCTGCAATACATTCCAAAAGCCAAGGGGAACTTTTTGAAGCCAACGCCCCTATTCGAACTTGTTCAATAAGCAGCACGCTATCAGTAATAGGATCGTACGGCAGTATTGCAACTGCATGACCGCGTTCTAAGATCTCGCGTGTTATAAGCTCTGATACCCCACCATTAAATAGTGCATGGGTAAACTGGTACTTGTGAATGGTAAAAAAGCCATTGAAGATTGTTTCGATTGAAGAAACAGTGACATCGACTTTACTGAACTGACTCAAAGGTTTCATAAAATAATCCTGCATTTTTTTACAGCAATGGTTTAAAAGCTAACCAATCACCCTTATATTAGGGTCATGCCTGAATAAGTAAACGAAGTCGTTTACCTTTAACTTTTTCCACTTTACAATACCCAAGTGGTATTAATATATTCTGTTACACTTGTTGGCGATGATTTACGCATTGGGTCTTTAATTGGGCCGCAAAAACAGGGTAACATGCTGACAGTATAAAAATTGTCTAAGGACTGAGCGAAAAATGAAAAAAACTCTACTATCATTAGTCGTTGGGTTGTCGTGCGCACTTTCAAGCAGCCTGTCCCACGCGGAAGACCTACTGCAAGTATACGACATTGCAACTGCTAACGATCCTACCGTATTAAAAGCTAAAGCGCAGGCTGATGCGCAAAAATATGCTCAAGACCAAGCGTTAGGTGTATTACTACCTCAGCTTGGCTTTCAAATGAGCTATACCGATGTCACGTCAGAAGGTGCGTTGAGCGAGCAACATGACGGCACAGGTTATACATTACATGAGTCTGACACAGATACTTTTCAACGTTCAATTTCCCTAAACCAAACCATTTTTAATATGGCATCTTGGCAGGGGCTATCGATCGCTGAAAAACGTGCAATGCAAGCATCGACTCAATATGAGCAGCAAAAGCAGACTTTGATCGTCCGTATCGCTGAAGGCTATTTTAATGTGCTAAGCGCATTAGATAGCTTAGAATTTGTACAAGCAGAGAAGCGTGCTATTGAACGTCAACTAGAGCAGACAAAACAGCGCTACGAAGTAGGTCTGACTGCAATTACAGACGTGCATGAAGCAAGAGCGCAATTTGACCGTGCAGTTGCTGACGAAATTATAGCGGGTAATGCTGTTGAAACGGCACGTGAAACATTACGTACAATTACGGGTAAGTATCACGCTAAACTAGATAAGTTGAATACTGAAACCTTCTCAACGGTAAAGCCTACGCAAAATACGAGCGATTTTATCGAGATTGCAAAAGCGAAGAACCTAGATCTTCAAGTTGCAAAATCTGCGGTAGACATCGCCAAAGATCAAATTGATTTGGCTCAAGCTGGACACTACCCAACACTAAACTTAAACGCTACTTATTCTGATTCATTAGCTGACAGTGCAGGTAGACAACACGCACCACGTAGTGACAGAACTTCAGTAGGTTTAACGTTAGACGTACCAATTTACACAGGTGGTCGTACGGTTGCAGCAACCGATCAAGCTCGTGCAAACTTTGTTGCTAGCAGCGAAGATATGGAAGCGGCAATGCGTAACATGACGCGCTCAGTGATCACGTCTTATAACCAAGTGGTGTCTGACGTTGCAACTTACCGTGCGCTAGAGCAAGCAGTTGTTTCTGCAGAAAGTGCGTTGCAAGCAACGGAAGCTGGTTTTGATGTAGGTACTCGTACCATCGTGGACGTACTGGTCAGCACACAAAACCTTTATAACGCGAAGCGTAACCTTGCTGATATTCGTTATCGCTATGTACTATCATCGCTACGTTTAAAGCAAGCTGCAGGTACGCTATCTCGTGCCGACCTTGAAGCAATCAACCAAGGTTTGATTGAAGGCTAAGTACTTCGATTATCACCTCTGAAAAGGCCAGCTATGCTGGCTTTTTGTATTTTTACAGCAATATAGATAAACTAGCCGCTTAAATTAAGTCTTAGGTATATTACTTTGGTTACTCACTCACCTTTCAAATGGTCATTCTTAGCACCTAAATTTTGGCTGACTTGGCTTGGTGTTTTCGCCCTGTATTTAATCTCATGGCTCCCGCAAAGTGTTCAATTTGCACTGGGTAGAGGCCTTGGACGTCTGGTCCATAAATATATGAAGCGTCGCCGTCATATTGCTGATGTCAATTTGAAACTTTGCTTTCCCCACCTAAGTGAATCAGAACACAAAGCTATGCTACTAAAAAACATGGAAAATACCGGCATAGCAACACTTGAAACGGGGATGGCATGGTGGTGGCCACAGTGGCGCATCAATCAAGTGGTAGGCTCGATTAAAGGGCTAGAACATATTGAAGCCGTGCAAAAGCAAGGAAAAGGGGTACTTATGCTGGTTCCCCATATGTTGCACCTTGAGATGGCCAGCCGAGTGCTAGGCACTAAAATGCAAGGTGTTGGCTTCTATCGCCCACACAATAACCCACTTATGGAGTTTTTTATGACCCGTGGGCGACTACGCTCAAATGAGTACTTAGTCACCAAGCGAGACGTCAAAGGGTTATTGAAAACACTCTCAAGCAAACGCGTTTGTTATTACTTGCCAGATCAAGATTATGGCCGCAAGCGCTGTGAGTTCGCACCTTTCTTTGCGGTCCCTGATGCAGCGACAACAACTGGTACTTTATTATTTTCTGCAAGCAAAAAGGCTGAGACTTTAAGCTTACACTGTACGAGAGACGCAAAAGGGATGTATCATTTAGATATACAACCTATTTTAGAATCATTCCCAAGTGGCAATAATCTTGCGGATGTTACTCGCGTCAACGAGAGAATGGAGCAAGCAATCAATTGTGCGCCGGATCAATACATGTGGGTACATCGTCGCTTTAAAACGCGACCTGATGAAAAGGCACCTTCGTTTTATTAGGGCTTAGAGTCTTGGAGTAGTTTGAAATGGCTAAGAAGAAAAAAAATAAATTATCGTCAATCTGGTTTTGGACTAAACACCTATCACTAGGTGTGTTACTCATTTGGGCTGCCTACTATTTCCTTTTTGGTGCTTCTAAAGATATGAACTTTAGGGAGACCACCAATGTTGCAGCGCAAGGCCTGTCGCAATTTTACGAAAGCTTTAGAAATAGCATGAGCAATCGTGATACTGATCGTGAAAAGTACGTTATCACACTCGGGAAACCGACCTATCCTCTTGATGATGCACTGGCGCAAAGGGCACTTGCTGTTAAGCCATCTAATCCTAAATGGACCGGTGAAAAGCAACCAAGACGCTTTGATACAGGCGACACCTTAAAAGATGTGCTTACCAAGCAAGCCAAAGAAGAAGGTGTGGAACTATTTTGGTATCTAGAGCGTGATTACGTGGTGAAATATAATTTCCGCCTTGATACTGACTTTATTACGGCTCTTTACCAAGTTGGAACGGCGATAAACGACGACTTTGAATTTCAAGTCTATACTTTTTTCTGTCCGCGAGAGCGCGCCGCGGTTATCACCGAAAACCCACCAATCTATGTACGTGAAAACTGCCGTAAGCTAGCGGGTTAAGCCAGTACCCGCTGCCAAATTTGAACGACTTGTTGAGCGTGTTGGTCAAATGCTTCACGCTCCACAACTCTACCTAATTGATTTAAGCTATTAAAATGGTATTGATCTCTAAACAAACAATATGCAGAGATTAAATGCTTCATTTCATCACCATCAATCACTTCAACTTCACCCGCTTGCTCCAAAATACGAATATTATCTGGATAAGAACAAAGTGCTGGATACTGACTGCTATATCGTAAAACAATGTACTGACTGATAAATTCAATATCCGTCATGCCACCGCTCCCCTGCTTTAAGTCAAAATGACTGACACTATCTTGATTTAGGTGAGCTCGCATTTTTTCACGCATATTGCGAACATCTTCCGCTAATTTAGGCACGTCTCGCTGCTGCATTAGTATTGCATGACGTATTTCATCAAATCGTGTGGCCATTTTCGACTCACCTAACACCATACGAGCTCTCACTAGCGCCTGATGCTCCCAAGTCCAAGCTTGCTCTAACTGATATTGATAAAAACTTTCGAGGTTGATAGCGAGTAAGCCCGAATTTCCTTCAGGGCGAAGTCGAGTGTCTAATTCGTAAAGCATGCCAGAGAGCGTTTTGGTATTGAACAAATGCATTAAGCGCTGTGCCAGCTTCATATAAAACTGTCTTGAAGAGATAGGTTTATCACCCTGAGTTTGACTTTCGCCGTCACGATTATGCACAAACACTAAGTCTAGATCTGAGTTGTAACCGAGTTCATATCCCCCCGCCTTGCCATACGCTATTACAGCAAAGCCTTTTTCTTCTATTGTTGCACCTTCAGGCGCACCAAAACGCGCCACCATATGCCCCCAAGCAATATCAACGGCCTTTGCAATAATCGCCTCAGCAAGCGCAGTTAGATGATCGCTCACCTTCATAATATCCAACACGCCTGTGGCATCTGCAGCCGCAACTTTTAGCTGATGCGTTTGTTTAAATTGTCGCAGCGCTTCCATCTGTAGCTCGACATCTTGTTCATCTATACGCAAAAATGCTTGCTGGATCTCATTTTTATAGGCCGTTAATGGCAAAGGTTTATAAAGAGTTTGCGGATCAATAAGTTCATCAAGGAGAATTGGATATTTAGCTATATGCTCAGCAATCCACGCGCTATGACAACAAAGCTTGATAAGTTGAGTCAACGCACCGTGATTTTCATACAGTAGCTCCAAATAGGCTGTACGAGACGCCACTTTATTGATCACACTGAGCACGCGAGCGAGCGCAGGCTCCATGTTTTGTTTACTGAGCTCTCGTAATAAAGCAGGCATTAACTTATCGAGAATATCGCGACCACGAGTGCCCGCCTGCTTTTTACTTAGCCCTTGCTTAAACTCCATCAAGTCAGTTTGCCATGTATCAAAACACGGTGCAGCTCGGCACTGGCCCAGCTGCGCGATTTCTCCCGTTTGCCACGCATAAACCGCGCTATCGTCTTCATCTAATTCTTCTTCAGGCGGTTCACCAATGACTTGACTAAACTCAGCTCGAATATGCTGCGTCACAACCTTTAGCATTTGCTCTACTTCAGCGTAATCGTTACATTGCAATAAGTGGCTCAGACGCAGACAGTCTATGTTGTTATCGGGTAAAGTTTGCGTTTGTTTGTCGTCAAATGCTTGAAGGTATTGCTCAACTTTACGCAGCACTAAATAGTTCTCATGCAGACGATTTTTGACCTCGACAGGGACAATCTCAAGCGCTTCAAGCTCTTCTAATGCCTGTAACAATGAAGGGGTTTGTAATGGCGTTTCGCGACCGCCGCGTATCAGTTGCAAAGCCTGCACGATAAACTCTACTTCTCGAATGCCACCCGCGCCCAGCTTAATGTTATTCGTTAAGCCTTTGCGTCTCACTTCTTGGGCAATCATGTTTTTCATCTTTCGCAGTGAATCTATCACAGAAAAGTCGATATAGCGGCGATAAACGAACGGCCGAATTAGGTCGTAAAACTCCTGCCAATACGGCGATGGCTCGCCAATTGGCCGCGCCTTTAACATCGCATAGCGCTCCCATTCGCGACCTTGATCTTGGTAATAATCTTCCATTGCGGCATAACTCATCACCAAAGGACCACTATCTCCAAATGGTCTTAAACGCATATCGACTCTGAATACCTGACCATCAATCGTGACTTGATTTAACGCCGAAATAAGTTTTTGTGCCACTCGAGTGTAAAAAACTTGCGCCTCAACACTACGCCGACCACCGGATGTATCGACGCTTCTTGGATAGGCAAAGATCAAATCGATATCAGAGGAAAAATTCAGCTCCTTACCGCCAAGCTTCCCCATGCCTAATACCGTCATGGGTATCGGGCTACCATCTTCATCTTTTGGTGAGCCTGATGATTGTGCTTCTACGCTTAAGTATGCCCATTGATAAGCGTTTGAAATCAAGGTATCGGACAACTGCGAGACGTAGCGGATACTGTCATCAATCTCATTGCCTGCGACCAAATCCAGCCACATCACTTTAAGCCAATACTTTAATCGATAGTGACGCAGTTGCTGCCAAGCTTGCTTTTCTTCAATCAATGGCGCGGAAAAGTCAAACACATCAGGACAGTCGCGCATTTGCATCTGTGTATCATCAAGCAGCCAAGCTCCCCACTCAGGAAATCGTGCAAGTGTACGCTCGGCAAAATCACTTAGCGCCAGCAACCGTGCCAGTTTGGGCTCCATCGGCGCGTCACCATAAATCATTTGGTACCGCTCTTGCGCAAGCGTATTTAGCGCTGCTTGAACAAACAATTCCGACATAAAAAACTCCCCGGTAGACTGGCTCTCTTTGTGAGCAGTGTTATAGTAACTCTATCTAAAACACAACCTTACACCGAGTATGAGTTACTTGTCTTTAAACAATATCAACTTTTTAGCGATTTTGATTTGCTTTGCCATTGTCTGCGGTTTAACGATATCGCTACGCTTAATGATCCAACGTAGCGCCAATCATCTACTTGATGATGAGCTCGCACAACGTGACAACTTTGCACTTGGGATCAGCTATGCCAGTCAAGTGACGATGCTGTGTATTTGTGTTGCTTACTTATTTAATGATTTAGGCGTGGTGAGAGCACAAACACACCCTCTGCAAGTTGCCTTGCATATTGGGTTGATCATTGCCTTTGTATACTTTGGCCAATGGATACATCGCAAATGGATTTTGTACCAGTTTGACGAAGAAGAAGCGATTTTAAAACAAAATATCTGCGCTGCTATGGTGGACTCAGGCATGTTACTTGGTAATACCATTTTGGTACTCGGCTTATATCATTGGGTGCATCCGAAAGGCTGGAGTGATTTATTAGTCGTGGCCCTCGGCTTTATGCTATTGCAACTGCTTTTCGCGTTAGATAGTAAAATCAGAGAAAGTCGTTTTGCCAAGCTTAATCAAGGCGCTTCATTGCAGCAAAATTTTAATCTCAGAAACACTTCTATCGGTATTCGTTATGCGGGTAAATCTATCGGTCTCTCCTTAGCCATGTATGCGGGACTGCACAGCGCTCCCTACCATGGAGCAAAAGTGGTAGAAAACTTGTTTTCAGTTGTCATGCATTGCGGTGTAATGTGGCTTTTCCTTTACATCGGCAGTTACGTGTTACTGCACTTATCCTTACCTAAGGTCAATATTGGTCTAGAGGTAGACCACCAAGATAACGTTGGCATAGCGTGCTTGGAGTTTGCGGTTTTCTGCTCCATAGGCTATTTACTTATTAACTTGTTTTCGGTGTAACGCAATACTGCATGAATGTTTTAAGTGATGGATTTTTACTGGTCGATAGTAATTGGGATTTTAGCCAAGAACTCGTCGAACATTTGCAAAATGTGCGCGCTAACCATGCCAGCAACATAGTTATCGCAGGTGACAATACTAAGCAAATGCTCAAGATGATGTTTAAAGAACAAATAAAAGACTATTGCTATTGCGACTTTAGCAATGAAATCAGCGTTTCTGAACTTGCGAGCTATTTGCATCGTCACCATAACATTCATGCCGTGCTGCTCTATTCTCTTGACTACCATTTAGCCACCGAGGAGCAGCGCTTCATTTTTGATTCCCTTCATCCACTCCGGTTTTTAATTGAACAATCTTTGCAAGGTTTTCAAGTTACTAAACTACATTCACAAGCGACTATCAATCACTTATCCTGCCATCCTGATACCGCAGGCCTGCCCGACCCTGACTTGATGCTTGCCAAGCTCACCGGGTTACTATGTGGTAAAGCTAAAGTGCTGGGATAATAGAGCCTATAGACTAACCGCGCACAAGCGCTTACCATTGCCACAAAACAGCAACTGAATAATCGAATTATGCGTATTCCACACATTTATCACAACTCACCTTTGGCCATTGGTGTGCCAGTTACTTTAGATGACGACGCTGCTGGGCACATAGGCCGAGTACTTAGAATGACAACCAAAGATAAAGTCAGCCTGTTCAACGGGCAAGGCGGCGAATACCTATGTCAATTAAGTGAAGTTGGGAAAAAGAAAGTCGTTGCTGTGCCTGAGTCATTTGAAGACAAAAATGTAGAATCTCCACTTGCCATACACCTTGGACAAGGGATCTCTCGCGGCGATAAAATGGACTTCACTATTCAAAAGTCGGTAGAGCTGGGTGTGAGCGAAATTACTCCTTTGTTTACCACACGCTGTGGCGTTAAATTAAGTGGTGAGCGTCTAGCAAAAAAACACCAGCAATGGCAAAAGATTGCAATTGCCGCAGCCGAGCAATCCGGGCGCAATACCATCACCGTAATTCACCCGCCGATGGAGTTGTCTGAGTGGCTTGCACAGCAAAGCGACGAGCTAAAAATTACGCTACATCCTCGTGCAGAACATTCAATAAAAACACTGCCGTATACTCAGTCTGGGATCCGCTTTTTAGTAGGACCAGAAGGCGGTTTTACCGATGAAGAGCTAGACGCCACTGCTCAACAGCGGTTTGTTGATGTCCGTTTAGGCCCACGTGTACTTCGTACAGAAACCGCAGCGCTAACGGTACTGAGCGCACTACAGCTGCAATTTGGCGATTTAGCACTTTAAATACACCGAGCAACCCCCATATCATGGGTAAACTCAGCAAGCGCAATGGGAGCGTCTATGACGATTAAATTAGGGATCATTTCCGATCCAATCAGTGGCTTTAACATTAAAAAAGACACCGGGTTTGCCATGATGCTGGCGGCACAGCAGCGCGGCTATGAATTGTATTACATGGAAATGAATGACCTTTTCTTGTACCAAGGCGTTGCCAAAGCGACCGCAGCAAAAGCGCAGGTATTTGACGATACTTCCCATTGGTATGAACTAGCTGAGAAACAAGAAATCGATTTAGGCGACCTTGACGTTATTTTAATGCGTAAAGATCCGCCTTTTGATACCGAATATATTTACGCCACTTATATTCTTGAGCGCGCCGAACTTGCGGGTTCGCTGGTGGTAAATAAACCACAAAGCCTGCGCGACGCCAATGAAAAGCTATTTACAGCGTGGTTTAGCGAACATACTCCAGATACTTTGGTTACACGTAATCAATCACAAATTCGCGAGTTTTTAGCTAAACATGGCGATATCATTCTCAAGCCTTTAGATGGGATGGGCGGCGCGTCTATTTTTAGAGTAAAACAAGATGACGCAAATATTGGTGTGATCTGCGAAACGCTTACCGAGCATGGTTCTCGCTATGCTATGGCGCAAAACTATATTCCAGCCATTAAAGACGGTGATAAGCGCGTGTTAGTGGTAGACGGTGAAGTGATGCCATACTGCTTAGCTCGCATTCCACAAGGCGGTGAAACTCGTGGTAATCTCGCGGCAGGCGGCCGTGGTGAAGCAAGACCTATTAGCGAATCGGACCGGAAAATTGCCGAAGCCATTGCCCCAACGTTAAAGGCAAAGGGTCTGATATTCGTTGGCCTAGATATCATTGGCGATAAGCTCACCGAGATCAACGTCACCGCACCAACTTGTGTGAAAGAAATTGAAGCAGCATATGACATTTCAATTATGGATAAGTTTTATGATGCGATCGAGCGAAAACTCGACCATACTAAAAACTAACCATTAAGGGGGTCTGGTTATGAAATCACTCGCTAATCACTTTTTAGTGGCAATGCCCAGCATGGACGACCCTTTTTTCAATCATACGGTAACCTATCTTTGTGAACACAGCGAAGATGGCGCGATGGGGTTGGTGGTAAACCACCCTATCGATATCACCGTGGGCGAATTGCTTGATCAAATTGATATAGATAATGATAAGTCTAGTCATGCGGCTAAGGTAAATATCTACGCTGGCGGGCCGGTTCACACCGATAGAGGCTTTGTATTACACACGCCAAAGTTTGGTTACGCCTCAAGCCAAGAACTTAGCTCTGAAATTATGATCACCACTTCCAAAGACGTCTTAGCCTCTTTAACATCGGCACACTCTCCTGAAGGGTTTATCATTACCTTGGGATATGCAGGCTGGGTTAGCGGCCAACTTGAGGAAGAACTCAAAGACAACACTTGGTTGGTTGTCGAGGCTGACCCCGAAATCATATTTAATACACCACCCGAAAAACGTTGGGAAAAAGCAGTGCAAATGCTTGGTATCGACGTTGCACAATTAAGCTCACAAGCAGGCCATGCTTAACTAACCTGCCATTTTGAGCTTAGGTTAATAAACGAAGTATTCATGGAAAACAAAAAAGAAAAAGTACCAAAAGGTAAACGTAGCGTCATCGGTTTTGACTTTGGCACTAAAAGTATCGGCTTGGCCATCGGCCAAGAAATCACCGCAACCGCATCAAGTTTGGGTGCCGTTAAGGCAAACGATGGCATCCCAAATTGGGATGACATTGCGGTATTTATTAACGAATGGCAACCTGATTTATTAGTAGTTGGCTTACCACTGAATATGGATGGTACTAATCAAGATTTAACATTCAGGGCAAAAAAGTTTGCCAACCGCCTGCATAACCACTTCCGGTTGCCGGTAGAAACGCAAGACGAGCGCTTGACGACAGCAGACGCCAGGGCACGCTTATTTGAACAAGGTGGCTATAAGAACCTTGCAAAAGGTAAGGTAGATGGCATGTCTGCTTGTATCATTCTTGAAAGCTACTTTGAAGCAATGTGGGAGTGATATCTCTGAGCGAATGCTAAAAGCTTTGTTTTTGGCGCTAGAGTCCCCCACCTTACACATGACTCAGCGCGCACGATAAGTATATAAATAATAAAAATTTAATAGAGTCCGGTAGCAAATCTGAATATATTTATAACTTGTGTCAATGTTGCATTTTTCGTAAAATGCGTAAACAAAATGTCTATCGTAAACGGAAGTTAGTATGAATAAAAGTAAGAAACGACCGGTCTTTATTAGTCTTCATAAAGTGAAAGTGCCGATCACGGCTTATGTGTCTTTTGCACATAGGGTAACAGGTGTACTATTTTTTCTTTCTTTCCCTCTTGTGCTATACGCTTTCTATCTGAGCTTAGCTTCAGAAGCGGGTTTTAATACCGTTGTATCAGCGCTTGACCACTGGTTTGTTAAGCTGATCACCTTAGGAGTTTTCACTGCCTTTATCTACCATGTTTTTGCTGGTATCAAGCACATGATCAACGATATGGGCTATGGTGAAGAACTTGATTCAGCGAAGAAGATGTCTTACGTCGTGTTATTCGCCACTGCAGTGGCTGTAATTGGCATGGCTTATAAGCTTTTTGGCTAGTTTTAATTGCCTCGCCAACTCGGCGAGGCGATTTCACTATAAAGACGCTAAAATTGATAAGTCAAAATGTGTATCTGGATGAAAGTCAGCTTCATAGAAGCGCTCAATTAATTGCATAAAATAGGGGATCACCCCTTGTTGCCCTACCATAAAATCAGACTCTCGAAGCCAAACTTTTAGTGCTTTGGCGCTTTTACCATCACTACTTGCCATTGTGTGCATGGTTTTTTCCAAAAAGCGTGCAAATTTTAGATAAACCTCACTCATCACTTGATTTAAAAATGCCTTATCTTTATACGTAGTCATATACAGATCATAGGCAACCGAGCGGTGATCAATTTCTTCTAAGGCATGCCATTTCCAAAATTCTGCGACTGATGGTGCACAAATATCTAGCCAATCATGGGTCAGCAAAGCTTCACTCGCCACAGCAGTCAAATGCTCTAAACACACCGTTAAGGCTAAGCAATATTGGTCACTATTATTGTTTGCTACATAAGCGCTATTAAATAAAAATGGCGCTTCTAAGCGGGCCAGCGAGTAGCCGTTTTCCCTACAACATGTTTTGTTATAAATGCTGTGATACTTGCTGTGCACCGCTTCTTGCATCATGAAGATACGCACTGCACTTTTAGTCTCTGGATCTTCAATACTAGATAGGCTTTTTTTTAAGCTATCAATGAAAAACTTTTCACCACTCGGTAAAGCGATAGAAAACGCATTAATCAGAATAAACTTAAAATATGCCTCTCCGTCATAGTCATGAATAAAGCAACCATCAAAATCAAACGGTGGCGCACTGAATTTACTCGCGACTTTTTCAACCTCTGTAGAAAGATACATAGAAAGGTTCCCTATTCAAAAATTGTAATTCTGTATTGGGAGACTTAGTCAATATCAATGGGTTTTCATTGATATCGTAAAAACACAATACTGCCGTCCCCCCTAAAACTGATATCAATCAGAAGTTGGTGACTCAATATAGAATTGTGTTGCCCACTTTCTAAATTGTCGGATTGGACCATCAACTCTACTTATTGGCGGGTTTACTAGATATTTTTTTCGCTCCCAAATATCAAAATCTTTAGCCAATTCAGCCGCAAGTTTTGGGATTAAAAAGCTAAGCATTTGCGAGTCGCGATTTTCTTTACCGGTTTTTTGAATCGAAACCGCCAAACGAATACAAATAGAGTGTTCATCTATTGGGGTAGAATGTAGAAAGGTTCTCGCAGACGGAAATTTGTTCGCTGATAGTGCATGAACTTGCTGCAATCCTAAGCCAAATAAACGGACGCGTGTAACAGAGTCAACATCGCCAGTTTGAGTAGAAATTTGGCTTATCGACTGCCAAGTAGCGACCGCACCATCATATTCAACCGACTCGATTTCACCGACCTTATTTGCCCCGTGTACCACGCTGAAATGTGCAATATCTACCCCATTTTCAGCAATTTCTTGCACATGGGTATTCAATATCCAAATACACTCTTCATGCAACACAGGCTCAGTCCACCCCGTTAAGTCAACCGGCTCAATATCCCAACTTGGCTGGCGCTTTTTGTCTCGCTCCGGTGACCACCAAACCATCACCATTCCGTTGACAATTTTACTGGGAAAAGTACCAATCTTAACTTTTATGGGTTTTTGCATTTCAGGGACATCATCACAGCTGCCGGAGCAATCAAACCTCCAGCCATGAAAAGGACAGCGAATAGACTCTCCTTGTACAATGCCTCCAAAGCCCAAGTGTGCACCGAGATGGGGGCAAAAAGCATTGACGACGTTAATCTCACCGCTTTGTGCACGATAAACAACGACTTCTTCACCACACACTCTCGTTGCCTCTACGCCCTTAACCGGGATATCAGCCGCCATTGCCACGGCATACCACCCTTCAGGATAAGGAGAAAAAGGATAACGCTGATTGTTCAGTATATTCCTTGAAGAGTATTCGAGCGCTTCTTTACCTACTAACATATCTCTATCTCTCAGTTTTATTTAGATATTTCATACGTTTGATAGCGACCATCTATCATTTGACAAGCAACAAGGAAGTGCTTTTCTGGCTGCTTATTTAATAACACAACGGCAAGTGCAAACTGGAAGCTCAATGACGCCTCTGCAAGATACCCAAAGCGCTTAGTTAAATTTATAATCTTGGTACCATCTCCTTCAGTGATTGAGTCAAGACTGCCTTCAACATCCGTAGTAAGCTCTGTGGTAACTAAACAACTTACGTACTGCGGCTCATTGATTTTTTCAAGCAAAGCGGCTTCATCATCATAAGATCCTACAAGTGAGACCTTAGCTACTGCGATATCACGATGAGCCTCACTAGTCGAGATCAATGCACTGGCAGAAGCTTTCGCAAACTTTCGACCTTCAGCAAGCGAGTTTACCGAATGCTCGATTGCTTCAGCGATGATCTCTCGACTGCCATTGCTGACACCACCAACGAGTGAAATTGGCGACTCAGTCGCAGTCAACGTGTGTTCAATTGCATGCTTAAAAGCTTGAGAAGCACCGCTTTGCTCACCGATAAAGGTCAAACTTTCGCCGCAAATGTTGAATAGTATAGAAATGTTCGCTGAGTATAGGTTTGCAAGTTCCATTAGCAACTGAGTCGGTCTTAACCTTGCTATTTCGGCGTTAACCGTCGACACATCTTGTGTCCAAGCATGTTTAGTGCGCTCGTCAACCTTTACATCACGCTCACCAATTGAGCAAACCGTATATATGTTTGCATTTTCAAGTACCTCTGGTTTCGTTGAAAATGGTGAAGTATTAATGGCCTCACCAGATGCCGCGACCAATAAGCATTGGCTTTCCGACATATTATTCAAATCACGCTTTTTTTTAATATAATTTGAATATTGGATCTGCTCCAACCCAATTAATCTATCGTTATCTATATTAATATCTGAAAATGTATTAAATATTTCATTTTCTAAAGATGCTCCAACACCTAAGATATACGCATTATAAATCATGTCCTTTCCATCCTGCTTGCAATGCAATATTTTTTATATGTGATCGCATTTGTTCATTAGCAAAGCGTTGTAGTTTTAACATCAGTTCCGAGTCGGCAACAACAGCTCCCGTTGCATCATAGATTTTAGCTTTACAAATAAGATAACCGTCTCCATGGTGTGCTATTTTGCTTCTAATGGTTAGCACTTGATTAGGCGTCACAAAGCTTCTGAACTTGGCAGAGCGAACAGTCGCTAAATAAGCCATCTCTTCAAAATTTTTGCTTAGCATGTGAATATAGCCACCTGCTTGCGCCATCATTTCGATAAGGATCACGCCAGGAATAATCGGATTTCCAGGAAAGTGCCCTTCAAAGATCGGCGCCCTTTCGGGCACCTCACTTTCGCAGACGATCGCATCCAAGCTGTTATGCTCAATAATCCGATCAATAAGCTGGTTATACTCTATGTTCATGCAGGAACAGCTCCTTGCTCTTCAACCAGCTCTAGTACACTTTCAACAAAGTTACTAAGGCGGAATACGCTATCTTCAGCATTTGGAGCTTGCTCACTTGCACGGTTCATCCACTCTTCTGAAGGAATGGAAATTCCAAACTCACTTTCGATGTCAAAGATAACATTCAAAAAGTCGACACTATCTAGTCCCAAATCCGCATTTAAAATGTGATGCGGCTCTATTTTTTCAATATTTAGATCTTCCAGGTCACATTGCTCTAAAATAAGTGCTGTGATTTTTTCGTAAGCTTCGTCATAAGAGATTGAGTTGCTCATTTTGCTATCCTTTGTTTTTTATTTGAAAATATTGGGGTTAATAATTTTTTAGAGCGATAAATCGTGAATATCGTCTATTAATTGTGAAATCGGCTTATTATTAAATAGCCACTCCATCGGGATCTCTAATCCAGACTCTTTTTTGGCACGAAGAATGAACTTCATAGCCAAAACAGAATTGCCACCTGATTCACTGAAACTTTTATTCAAGTCAGCGTCATTAATCTTTAGCGTGTCGACAAATAACATTGTTAAGTTCCCACGATCTACTGACATGTGCTTTATCCTAGTTCTTCTTCAAAAGTGACGTAGTTTGCAACGCAGCTCATTTTCTCGCATGTTTCGACAAACTCTCGCTCTGGCCTTGAGTTCTTAACAATCCCAGCACCAGCTTGCAGCCAAGAGCTGCCGTTATGATTGAATATAGAGCGCAACACTAAAGCGGCATCAAGACAACCATCTTGTTTCACCATAAACACGGAGCCACTGTACAATTTGCGTGGTTCAGGCTCAGTGACGCGGATAAAATCAACCGAATTTAACTTGTCTATTCCTGATGCGGTCACGGCAGGAAACAGCTTAATAAATGCATCCCATTTATTTTTGTCTTCACTCAGCTCGCCAACTACCATAGACGCTAAATGCTGAACGGTACCGCGCTCGACCACATGCATAAACTGATCAACAATCACGCTTTCTTTGTCACACACTGCTTCCAGCTCTTCAACGGATAGGCGCACTGACATCGCGTGCTCTGCAATTTCTTTTGGGTCACTCAAAAGATCTTGTTTCAGCATCCACGTTTCTTCTGCATTGTTACCCAGCGCTCTCGTACCAGCTAACGGTTGGGTATAAACTTTTCTGTTTACATCAACCTTAACCACCAGCTCAGGGCTGTACCCCGCTGCTGAGCAACCATCGATGTCGAACATAAATGAACGTACAGGGGTGTTATTTAGACGACCATTTACAAATGTATTTATCATGTCGACTTTATTGGCAAGGCGAACACGTCGCGAGAGGATCACTTTTTCAAATGCGCCTTGCTTAATCTTCTCAATCGCAAGCTGTACGCTGTCTTTGTACTCCTGCTCATGGCGATGTAAGTCTTCCAGCTCAATTCCTAATTTAACTGGTAGCGTCGGCTCACTGATATGTTCAGCAACATTCTCTAGTTGTACTAACCATTCATCCACCTCAGTCTGAGCGAGACCATCGACCAGCTTCACCTCAATATGCTTGTCTCTTTCCAATGTGAGTACCACTTGTGGAACAACAATACGCAGTAGTTCACTTGGCTCATCAAGTCGTTGAACCGAAATACCGTGTGTTAAATAGGCAAGCTCAAAGTTAGCGAATCCAAAACAAATTGGATTTTTAACACCGCATTGCTCTAATGCCGCTTCAATACCTGTAGACAACCCTTGGTACGAAACCGGCTGTAATGCCCCTTGTTTACCAGCGAGCAATTGACCATTTGCATCAAGTGACACTTCGTAGACACAACCTAAGCCAACTTGCCAAGTGCCATTGTCTTCATAAATAAAAAGCTCTTTTTGCTGCAGGCCACTTTTTCGGATCCCTTTTATCCACTGTGAAGCGTCTATGCCACCAGCTATTTCGTATTGTAAATATCCTTTATTCACGCTCTATTCCTCGTAGAGTTTGATGAGTTGATGCTTGTCCGTTTTACCTATGGGAGTAAGCGGTAATTGATTAATTAGTTTTATTTCATCCGGCAGTTTGTAGGCAGGAAGATTGTGTTCATGTAACCGAGCACGTACTTTACTTTCGTCGAGCTCTGACTGCTTCACGACAAATAACACGGTTTTTTCGCCTTGTTCAGTACAAGGCACAGCAACTAAACAACTGTGAATTATCTTATTCCCTTCAAGGAGCACATCTTCCACATCAGCTGGTGAAAATTTCTCGCCAAAACGATTGATCTGCTCTTTTGCTCTTCCCATAATTTGAATACAGCCATCCGCTCTTCTTTTTGCGAGATCTCCTGTGATAAACCAACCGTCAGCAGTAAAGTCTTTGTGATTTGCTTGCTCATTAAAGAGGTAGCCATGAATGGTGTAAGGGCCTTTAGTGATCAGTTCACCTACTTCACCAGGTAATACATCTTGCAAGCTAGAAGATACGATGCGAACCTTATCCTCTGGGCTGGCTGGAGAGCCTTGCGAGTGAATAATTTGCTCTAACGAATCACCTTTCTTAGAACAGCAAAGCAAACCTTCAGACATGCCAAACACTTGTTGTAATTCACACTGCAATTCATCAATTACGCTTTTGGCTTTATCTGGAGCAAAATACGCCCCCCCAACTTGAATTTGACGTAACGAAGAAAACTCACTAACCGCTAGCTTTTTAGATTCAACAAACATATCCGCTAGCGAAGGCACTAACGCGGTATGTGTGATTGAGTTGCTTTCTACAATCGTAATAAGGGACAAGATATTATTGGCATCTCCCAAATACGCAGCTCCCCCATTAGCAAGCACCCCCAACACACCAGGACATCCTAGGGCAAAATTGTGTGCAACAGGGAGCGCAGCCAGATACCTTACGGTTTCGTCTAAGTGGCAGTGGGCAGACATCATTTCAATGTTATAGATATAGTCACTATGCGTTCGTGGTATTAATTTAGAACGACCAGTAGTCCCACCCGATAGAAGAATAAAAGCGACTTCCTCGGGCTCACTGTATTCGCAGCACTTGAGTATCTCTTCAAAGCATTGCTCAGGTTGAGGCAACAAAGTATGAACTGCTGTTTTCGTTAGCGGTTTCGCCGGCATGCAGTCAAGAAATATGTTTTGGATCTGCTCCGACTTATCAAGCCAATCAAGAATAAGTTGTTCTGTAGGCTCATCCGCATAATGACCTATGTAAGCAACAGAACTCGAATCTTGGATCACCCCACTGACTTCATTTACACTGTGCGCAGGCAACGCCAAAACAGGAATAGCGCCAATACGTATTAATGCAAAAAAGCTGATGAAAAACTCCACCCGGTTACGTAACCTTATGGTGACCCGCGCATCTTTTGAAATACCCAATGCGGCAAAATAGCCGGCATTTGCTGTTATCTTTGATGCTAATTGCGAATAGGTGACACGATGAGCTTCATCTTGTAATGCAAGACGATCGCCATGCAATGCACAAGACTCCAGTAACCAATCACACAGCGTTTCTCTCTTCCAGTTACTAAGCTCTGCTCGTTGTTTTAAAGCGCTTGAGGAAATTGGCGGATACATTAGCCGAGCTCCTTAAGTTCTTGATTAAAGTTACGGCTAAACTCAGCAAGTTCAGATTCAAATAACGATACTCTAAAGCGTATTTCATCAGTTTGATTACGACTTGGTAGTATTGAGATAAACCGCATATATTCTTCATTCGGTGTGTCAAAACTCACCGGTCCTCCCGCACCAAAATCAAACATGTCATAGCTGATATGCATGAGGTTATTACACATAATGGCGGGTTCGTAGATGGCGTCAAAAACGGGTCGTATCGCAAACTGTTTATAGTTTTTGTTCGTAATGTGCTTATCAAGCCAAGCAAACTCTTGCTCTATCCTTTGCGCATGCTCCACCATTGAAAATACCGATGTACGTATTTTTTTGGCGATATCAATGGAGGTTATAGAACGAAGCTCAGTGCTCGTTAACTCTGTCTTTGGATAGTAAAGGTGGTTGCCAAGCGGTTTATCAATGTCGGTAAATTGTCGAATGTCATATACCGTATATAAGCTAGTCACCTCTGAATTTGATGTACGGCTTAACATTGCATGATGCGCACTTTTCCACGCCAGAGCATATAAATAATCAGAAAGTGGGACGCCATGCGGTGTAATATAAGTCAGCAAGTTGTCTAGCGTTTTACCGCCAAAAGTAAATTCAGCGGTGGCGATCGCACTCTCACCTTGTCTTGCATCTGATGCAAGTGAAACTTGGCGAATGCTATCGTGGTACTCGCCTTGGTGTTCATCATTATTCGGTAGCGGATCCTTTGCTTGATAACAACCGACTACCTCTTCGCGATAGGCTGCAACAACAGCCGCAAGAAAATCAAAAAAGGCCCCGCCATCCGCAATCGCATGCCATACGCTCAGACCTAATACGGTGTGATCATCATAATTTGTCTGCTTTACGGCAAACAAAGGGACCTTTAAACTTGTTGCTGAAAACTTATGCTTTCTGCGTTTTGAGTTGTCAGGCAAATACATCTGCCAATCTTGCTCTGTTATGCCTCCCTCATCAGCAAAACGTTTATCTACTCGTTGAAAGCTGAAGCTGATCCCTTTAAAACAATCGATATACACATTTTGATCTTGCTCTACCCCACTGACCTTACGGCCAGAAAAATATGGATAGCGTTCAACAGCCTGCGACAAGGCACTAAACAACTTTGCGTCATCCAAAGGGTAGTCGTATTCAAGCACATAATCCGTCCACGTATCGAGTAGCAGATCAACCCCGCCTAGTGCACAAGGTGGTGGTGGAGATACTGGCGAAATTAGTTTTTCATATTGCATGTTATGTCCCTTAAATTCCTATTGCAGAGATTTATGAACGTTTATATTTTGAAAATACAAGGGACACGTTTTGCCCACCGAAACCAAACGAGTTTGACAAAATATGATTTACAGGGCGTTGACGTACTGATTCAGGCGTAACCACGACAATGTTGTCATGCTCACAGGTACCGTCGTAGTTAATTGTCGGTGGGACAACATCTTCTATAATACTTTTCACACTAAAGACATTTTGCACGATCCCAGAGGCATTCAAGCAATGGCCTGTCATTGACTTTATTGACGTCACGGGTATCGACATGCCTTGAAACAGGTCGCTCAATGTGTCCGATTCAAGCTTGTCATTTTCAGGAGTACTGGTGCCATGCGCATTCACAAAAGTAATGTCTTTCAATTCAAGCTCAGCTGCTTTAACTGCGCTGCTCATTGCACTTAGGATCTTATGCCCTTTGGGGTTACTTCTCGTTCTGTGATAGTTGTCAGTGGTACTTGCACAACCTGCAAGCTCAGCATAAATATTGTGGCCATGTTGTATCGCGTAATCCTCACTTTCGAGAATTATTGCTCCTGCCCCCTCTCCTATCACAAAGCCATCGCGACTCGCGCTAAATGGTCTTGATGCAGTTTCTGGCGAGTCATTACGTGTCGATAACGCTGATAGGTTGGAGAACTTTGTGATTGTTTCTCTGGACACAGAGCAATCAGAAGCGATAACTAAGATACGATTTGCAAGCCCAGACTGAATGGCATTAAAAGCCATTTGTAATGTTGAAGCCGATGATGCACAGGCAGTAGAAACCAAAGTGGGATAATCTTTAACCTGATATTTTTCTGCAATTCGCGCCGCAAGATTTGACTCGTAGAAGAAGGTCGTAAAGTGATCTTCAATACCTGAGTCCGCATTTTCCTTGGCGAAACGCGGTTCAATATCATACAAACCGTTAGGCAAACTATAGTAGCAGCGATCAAAACCTTCATCGTCTGCGGCAATCGCCTCATCGACTACTTTCTCTAGCAACTGCTCTAAAATCCCTCGAGGTGTTCCAAAGGTGCCATTATCTCGATAATAAGCAGCAATATGTGTTTTCATACCTGTTGTATCAAAGCGATCGATTGCCTTGACCGCTGATACTCCAGCGTCAAGTTGTTGCCAACAGTGCTCTACCGTATGGCCTAACCCTGTAGACACACCCATTCCAGTAATTACAACTTTATTTTTCATTTGTTATTCCTGATTTCGATTTTAAAAATAAAATGAAACGCCATTCCTTGTTGTGCTCTTTTGTTTATTTTCCGCTCAATAATGCCATCAATGCCTCTGGCGTTTTCAAGCGATAGAAGTCATTAACATCAATTGCAATATTCAGCCGTTTTCTTAAATTTCTTACCAATAGCATCGCAAGTACACTGCTGCCTCCAGCATGAAAGAAATCATCAGCCATCATGAAGTTAGGCTGCCCTAACATTTCACGGAAGAGGTGTAACAACTGCTCATTAATACCTGTAGGTAATTTGGAAGTAGCCGCTGACGAAGTAGAAAATAAGGATTTTATTTTTTCGCGATCAACTTTTTGGTTGATATTCAGAGGCAGTGTGGTTGAGACAAGTATTTGGGTAGGGATCATATAACTGGGTAGGTGCGCACTAAGCTCGCTTCTCACCTCCTCGCTACTCAGCGTTTCATCTTCTACCTGAACGAACAGTGCCAGTTGTTTTTTGCTCTCGTCTGTCGTTGATGAAAGTACAAAACATTGAGCATATTTCACTTGTGCTAGTGCAGCTGTGACAGCCTCTATCTCGGCCAACTCAATGCGATAGCCGTTCAGCTTAACCAACCCCTGACGACGTCCCCGGTAATGGATCACACCTTGCGCATTTTTAATTGCCAGATCACCTGTCTTGTATAGTTTCTCCGATAAGTTATCGAATTTATTTGGGACAAAAACTTCAGCTGTTTTTGCAGCGTCGTGTAAATAACCTTTTGCAACCGCTACGCCCGTTACCCAAATTTCCCCTTCTTCACCGTACGGCACAACTTGTCCTTGCTCATTGACAATGTAAATGCCAACACAATTTATTGCTTCTCCAATCGCGGGGACATCTTGTTCATCCGATAAAGGAGATAAGCATGAGTATTGAGTCACAACATGTGTTTCTGACGGGCCATATTGGTTCACCAATCGTGTTTGGAGACCTGCAAATAAGGCTCTGATCTCAGATGTAATAAGCAGCTTTTCACCAGCGACTATCACCACCTGCAGAGTTACAGGGCGAAGCTCAGGGCAAAGTTTTGCTTCTTCAGCTAGAGCTTGAAGAACTGGAGACGGCATGAAAATACGTTCGATACTCTGCTGACATAACTTTCTCAACAAAGCCTTGGGATCACGAACGTCTTCCTTTGTGGTGATCACAAGCTCTGCGCCGCTATAAAAACACGTCAATATTTCTTGTACAGCAACATCAAAACTAATCGAAGTAAATTGAATTGTACGGTATGACTTGCCAATTTCGGGTTCCAATTCTTGCTGGACCTGAAGCAGATTTGCAATCGCGGAATGCGTCATCTCGACCCCTTTAGGTTTTCCTGTCGAGCCTGATGTGTAAATAATGTAAGCGGTGTCTGTAGAATAGTTTGCCCCACATGTTCCCTTTGCCACGCGTGCAATTAAAAGAGGCGAATCATCTGTTAGCCAGCTATCCAAATAAATAAAATTTGCATCGTAATCTAAATTTTCAGCGATCTGACGCGTCGTTAAGATAGCTGCTGGCTGACTTTGAGCTAACATATAGTCGACGCGTTTAGCAGGCAAATCAGGATCGATGGGAATGTAGGGAATGCGAGCACCAAAACAAGCATTTACCGATGCTGCTAATGCCATAGACCGAGGCAAACAAATAGCAACCGCTTGAGATGCTGAAATCGCATTATTCAATACCGCAACCAGTTGCGCTGTCTTATCGCACAGCTGGGCATATGTTAGGCTATGGTTATCATCGCGTATGGCACACGAATTCATCACTCGCTCTGAGTGACTGAAAGATAAGTCCGTCATTTAGAACCTTCCTTAGACTAGGTAAATTAACGATCAGCGCGACAAGTAAGTTTGGTAATTACCTTCTCGACAGCTTCTTTAAATGGCGGATTTTTGCGTCCAAGTAGGCGATTCATATCTACCGTATACTTAGTTCCAATGAGTCGTTCAGTGGATTCTGGAAGCATTGAAGTCAACTTATCAGCCACCGACGCGGATCTATCAAAATAGACCGTCCTCTTTTGCTTTCGTATGCCGTCTAAAATTTGTGGAAGAACTTGTTCTACCGACAGCAATGCATCATTCCCATAAGCGTTGGTCGCCATCGACATCGGCGTTGCAACAAGCGGCAGGTTGAGATCGGTTACTTTTATATTGTTTCCCATATTCTCAACAGACAGAGTACCCATATACGCTTTAAGTGCCTGTTTACTTGCCGCATAACACGCAAACATTGGAGAAGGATAGTTGGTTACAATAGACTGAGAATTAACAATTTGCCCCCCGCCTTGCTCTATCATTTGAGCAAGAAATAGTTGGGTCATTTCAACCGCAGCGATGTAATTGACTTGCGCTGTTCTGTCTGCATCGTGGGCTTGTACACTGGACATGGAAAGGACGCTTTTTCTCAGTGACATACCAGCATTATTAATGACAATATCAATACCATGGAATTGCTGCATCGTCTTTTCGTAAATGTCTTTTCGTGCACTTTCGTCACAAATGTCAGCCTGAATAAAGAGGCACTTAGTGTTTTTTCTCAGCATATTCATGCTTTTCTTATCAAACTCTCGTCGTCCAATAAGTACTAAGTGTGCGCCAAGCTCACTTAACTTCATTGCCAAGCTCAAGCCAATTCCAGATGTGGCGCCTGTAATTAATATGCGCTTGCCGCGATAAAACGCCTTATTGCTTTCAGTTGGCGTTTTAAGGGGTAAACAGAGTTTAAATAACAACTTAAAGGTATTAATCCAAACTCGCTTAACACTGATTTGGTGTTCGAGTGCATGCTTCAAGCGTTCAGTGACAACCGCAATTTCAGACTCAGTCATGTCTCGCGGCATATTGAGTCGAGACATAAAAATAAGTAAGTTCGCATGCGTGATCAGCATATTAGAAACCACTGGCTCAAACAGCATTTTGCGCGCTTTGGCTGAAGGAAAATACGTTTGATTCAGCACCAGCTTAATCAGCCCCCCTTCCCCTCTCACAGCAGAAAATACCTTCGACTTAGAGATTGCAGTTTCTAATCCCGTACGAAATTGAGCATAAGTTTGTGTGATTTGAGATTCGTTTAGGCGTGAAGATAAGTCCTCAAGTCCTTGGTACGCAATATGAGATCCTAGTTGGTTAACATAACGGGATGCGAGTTTGTTATAGAGCTCTGGTTGATTCTGCTGCGCTGATGCCGCAATCGATTGGCTCAAAAGAGTCATTCCAATTGGGAAAAACATATCGCTTAGTGATTTAGCCAAGGTGACAATATCTGGCTTGTTAATTTTGCCTTGATAGGACAAAAATCGCCCCGTTCGCCACACTCCTGCGAGGACATCGTCAGTTCCAACTAGATATCCACTCGTTTCACGATAGGAGTCAACGATATCTAAAATGTCCTGCGGGATCGGTAAACAATCAAACCCTTGTACGACCTCAAACCAAACCAAACAGATATTGCCTTTACTCAATACTTTTACCAGCTGCTCAACGGCATCACTAGCATGAGGGTCAACATAGATGACATTATCACTATAAGGAGCAAATACGGTACTATCGGCCCAAGTCGCAGCGGATGCATACTGACTTAAGCTCATCGATAACAGAGTTTTTCCACTGTAGTTTTTATTGAAGGTAACAATATATTGTTTGTCTGGATTAGCCATTCGAGCAGCTAAAATGGCATTATCAACAGCACTTGCACCACTCACCGAGGGTAGTGCCACATTGAAGCCTGTAAGCTCAGATATTTTCTTACACAGTAACGCCCAATAATCTTTATCTTGACTGTGCGACTGCAATACGTGAGTCGCGATGGCATCATGGTTGTGACCTCGTAAACTGCACCCATAATTACCAGTACAGTCTAGAATATCCTCACCACTATTAAGCTTTAAACTCAGTCTTTTCGCCGATTTAACGTTAACATCCAAGCCGAGTAAACGATATAACCTAGTGCCCTGAGGGTTGATATACCTAGCCGTTGCCGCCAAGCGACTTTCAAAATCAGTCTCAATTTGATCTAGTTTATAACGTAACGCCTCAGATAGCCTTCCGGCTTTTTTTAAGCGCTCAATTGCAAAAGACAAGATTAAATTATTGCCGCCAAACGTCGAGGAATGCAAAAAACACATCTGAGGGTCATCCCAAGGTTTATACATTTCTGACGACATAATGAGCGCTCCAAATGGCGCTTGATAGTCGACGGCTGACTCACCTAATAAAATAAAGTCAGGTTCAACTTGCTTGGACAGCAATAGCTGCGCCTTTAGCTCAATACGCGATTCGTCCAAACCAAACGCGATATTGCTCTTTTTACAAACACTTCTTAATTTATTGAGACGACGTTTTTCAGCTTTAACTTCATCGCTTGAAGTTACCGGTTCAGCTTGAACTACCACGCTATGTACTTCGTCAGATAAAGACGCGTTTAACAGCGCTTCAATGGAGTCGTAAAAGGTGATACCAGTGGTAAATTCACAACTCCCCCCCAACCCAGCATGAAGCCACTTTTGGAAGAAATGATAGTCACCGAGGAAAGCGATTTTTTTTAAGGTGGGTTTACGGCTGTTTTCATAAGCTTTGTGACGACACAGCTTGATTGCAGCGTGTATAGCCTCATCATATGAGTTGTTGAAAAAGGTTTTGTAATCCTCTTTGATTATAGAAGATTGTAATAGGTCTGAGTAGACTTTTGCTAACTGAGCTAAACTTTCCGACACAAATAAGCTGACAATGAGCATACTTACGCGCTCTGATTGATGAAATGTTAGCGCATGCTCTAAAAACTCGCTTGATGTACACGCATACACCGATGCGTTAACTGGTGAAACCTCTATCTCCCGCTTATGAATACTATTCACAGCAACGTCCTTTTATAAAACAACAAAGATGACAGCGCTCACAAGCTGTCCCCGTAAACGCAAAGCAGGCAAGAATATACAACCTAAAAAACACCAGCGCAACTTTACATTTACATAAAAAACATTACATAAACCAAATAAACAAATTGCATACAAATCAATAAAAGATATTTTCAGTGAAATATTTCTTTCATAATCAGGAGAGAAAAAAAGGTTTACTTCTAGCCTAACATTTAAGGCTAAAACGCAGCTAAATCACATAAATAACAGAAAGTTAAAATCCCCCATTAGCTAGATAAAATATAACTTATGAGAGATTACGCGAATCAATAAATTGGCAGTAACTAATAGCAAAATAAATTGCAAATAAAGACAGAAAAAAGGATGAACTAAATTGTATTTCACCAGAAATGCAAAAAACAAAAAATTAACAAAAAGGAAATCGGTAGAAGGGATTTTGCAATACGCTCCATCTGAAATTCAAACAAGATGGAGCACATTTTTTAACATTATACTTTAGTATAATGTTTAATTTTTTGAGTCTAGGCCATCTACCGTAACCCCTTGTAGGAAGCCCGCACCTTTTTGTTCATTATTTTGCAGCTTGATCATTAGGCGCAAATCGTTTGGCGAATCAGCATGATGCAGTGCATCTGCATAGTTGATCCGCTGCTGCTTATAAAGCTCAAACAACGCTTGATCAAAGGTTTGCATGCCCATGTCTTTCGATTTTGCCATTGCCTCTTTAATTGAGCCAATATCGCCTTTTTTAATAAGCTCAGCAACGAGTGGGGAGTTAAGTAACACTTCAATGGCAGCTTCTCGCCCTTCTCCCTTTGAAGAAGGCACAAGTTGTTGCGCCACAATAGCACGCAAGTTCAGCGCCAAATCGTACTTTAGTTTATCGTGCTTTTCTTTAGGGACTAAGTGCATGATACGGTCAATAGCTTGGTTAGCATTATTGGCGTGCAAGGTCGCAACGCATAAATGCCCCGTTTCAGCAAAACTCAGTGCATACTCCATGGTTTCTTGCGAACGAATTTCACCTATTAAAATAACATCTGGCGCTTGGCGTAATGAGCTTTTTAAGGCAGATTCGAAACTGTCAGTATCAATGCCTACTTCACGCTGAGTAATGATGCTTTTTTGGTGTTGATGCACAAACTCGATGGGGTCTTCAATGGTTAAAATATGACCACGCTGGTTACGATTACGATAACCAAGTAATGCCGCAAGCGAGGTTGACTTACCCGTGCCCGTACCACCCACAAATAACACCAAACCACGTTTGGACATGATCACATCAGTCAAAACTGACGGCAAACCTAGCTCATTGACATCTGGAATAGCGGTCACAATACGGCGAATAACCATACCCGCACAATCTCGTTGCCAAAACGCAGAAACACGAAAACGCCCGATATCGTTAGCAATCGCAAAGTTACACTCTTTAGTGTCAAAGTATTCTTGCTTTTGCTTGTCGCTCATAATCGAGGTAACAAGATTCAGTGACTGCGCGGCATCCAATCTTTCTTCACTTAACGCTCTTAGCTCTCCATCAATTTTGGCGCTCACAGCAAGCCCAGCCGAAACGAATAAGTCAGATGCCTGCTGATTGGCCATCGTTTGCAAAAACGGTTCTATATTCATCATTACACCACTACTTAATAGCCGCTATTAAACTGGTTTTTATCATGCGCTTTCGCACGCGCATCTTGCTGTGTGATCAAGCCACGGTTTAATAGGTTTGTAAGGCATTGATCCATAGTTTGCATACCGTGCATCCCACCAGTTTGAATGGCAGAATACATCTGTGCAATCTTGTCTTCACGAATAAGATTACGAATAGCAGGGATCCCGAGCATAATTTCATGCGCAGCTATTCGCCCGCCGCCAACTTTTTTCACCAGCGTTTGTGAAATAACCGCTTGTAGCGACTCTGACAACATAGAGCGCACCATGTCTTTTTCTTCACCTGGGAACACGTCCACAATACGGTCGATGGTTTTAGGTGCTGAGGTAGTATGCAAAGTACCAAATACTAAGTGACCTGTTTCTGCGGCAGTTAGCGCTAAACGAATGGTCTCAAGATCACGTAATTCACCGACCAAAATAACGTCAGGGTCTTCACGGAGTGCACTTCTCAGCGCCGCGTTAAAGCTGTGCGTGTCTCTATGTACTTCACGTTGGTTGATAAGACTTTGCTTGTTGTCGTGAACAAATTCAATCGGGTCTTCGATGGTTAGAATATGGTGGTGTTTGTTGTTATTAATATAATCCACCATGGCAGCCAACGTGGTTGATTTACCTGAACCTGTCGGGCCGGTTACCAACACCAAACCACGCGGGTTATCTGAAATTTTGGTAAAAATGTCTGGCGCCCCCAAATCATCTAAGCTCAGCACTTGATTTGGAATGGTACGGAACACCGCAGCAGGACCACGATTTGAATTAAACGCGTTAACACGAAAACGTGCCAGATTTGGCACTTCGAACGAGAAATCTACCTCAAGGTTTTGCTCATAGTCACGACGTTGATTATCATTCATAATATCGTAGATGAGGCTGCTGACGTCTTTTGCTTCTAACGGCGGGATATTCACCCGGCGTACGTCCCCGTCAACGCGGATCATAGGGGAAACACCTGAAGAAAGGTGTAAGTCAGATGCTTTGTGTTGAACACTAAAAGCTAATAATTCAGTAATATCCATTTATAACTCCACAATGAGCACTAGTACTATATGGTTACAATAGCAGAACGCTTAGATAACGCCTACGGCAGGATAGAAAAAGCCAAGCAAAACTGTCAATTCAGCGAAACAGTACAATTACTCGCGGTTTCTAAAACCAAACCTATCGCCGATATTGAGGCTGCTATTGCGGCAGGCCAAACCCAATTTGGTGAATCTTACGTACAAGAAGCGGTTGATAAAGTTGCCTATTTTAAACAGAACAAAGCGCTTGAATGGCACTTTATTGGTCCAATCCAGTCCAATAAATCAAGATTAGTCGCCGAAAACTTCCATTGGGTGCAAAGCGTGGATAGAGAAAAAATCGCACGCAGGCTGAATGAGCAAAGACCAACAAACTTAAAGCCACTCAAGGTACTGGTGCAGGTCAATATTAGCGGTGATGACAACAAATCAGGTTGTCATCCTGATGAGGTTGATACGCTTGCGCAGTTTATTAATGACTGTCGTCAATTGGAGCTTCGTGGCTTGATGACTATCACAGAGCAAACCGATGACAGACAAAAGCAATTACAATATTTCCAGCAAATGCGCGCTTGCTTTGATAGACTAAAGGACCAATATCAACAGCTAGATACCTTATCGATGGGAATGAGTGGCGATTTAGACACTGCGATTGCAGCAGGTTCCACCATGGTTCGCATTGGTACTGATATTTTTGGCAAACGACAGTGAGGTGAATAACACAATGTCAAACAAGACAATTGCATTTATTGGAACGGGAAATATGAGCTATGCCATTATCGGTGGCATGATCAAAAGTGGCTTTGACGCGCAGTCCATTATTGCCACCAACCGCAATGCAGAAAAACTTGCCAAAGTCGCAGAGCAATTATCGGTAAGAACAACACAAGATAATCTAGAAGCAGTCGCTGCTGCCGACGTCATCGTCTTGTCTGTAAAACCACAGATGATGGCCGAGCTGTGTCAGACCTTTCAAGATGCAGATATTGATATTAGTAATAAACTGTTTATCTCTGTCGCCGCCGGTATTACCGTTGCACGACTGAGAGAAATGCTCGGCCAACCAGTAAAAATGGTGCGCTGTATGCCTAACACGCCATCATTGCTCGGACGCGGCGTGTCTGGCTTGTATGGCGTCGACATCAGCGATGAAGAAAAAGACTATGTAGAGCAAGTATTTTCATCCACCGGTATTGCCCTATGGCTTGATGAAGAGTCGAAAATCAACGACGTGATCGCGGTAACGGGTTCATCTCCAGCGTATTTCTTCTTGTTTATGGAAGCCATCGAAGAAAAAGCTAAATCTCTAGGCTTTAATGCTGAGGAAGCGAGAAAGCTTGTGCAGCAAACTGCGCTAGGTGCGGCTGAAATGGCATTATCACAACCAGAAATTAGCATCGCTCAGCTACGCGCAAACGTCACCTCTAAAGGTGGCACAACCCATGCGGCCGTTGAGCACTTAAAAGCACAGCAATTACCAAAAACCGTAGCGGACGCGATGGATGCATGTATCGCGCGCGCTGAAGCAATGGAAAAAGAAATCTAAAGGTGACCAATGAATGCCATGCAATTTTTAGTCGGGATCGTATTTGATCTATTTTTAATGGTCGTATTACTACGATTCTGGTTGCAGCTTGTCAAAGCGGACTTTTATAACCCGCTAAGCCAAGCGGTTGTTAAAGCAACCTCTTTTGCCGTGAACCCGCTGAGAAAAATCATTCCGGGTGTGGGCGGTTTAGATCTTGCCTCTTTGGTGCTGGCATTCATTATTGGCTTTGCCAAAATGGCGACGCTGATGGCGTTATTCGGTGGTTACTTTGACGCGTTAGGTGCGCTGGTTGGTGGTGCAATTACAGTAGTAAAAGAAGCATTTAGTCTGGTGTTCTGGATCCTTATTATTCGCGCCATCTTAAGTTGGGTAGCGCAAGGCTACAATCCAGTTGCCGCCGTATTCGAGCAATTAACAGAGCCGATGCTAAGACCTATTCGTAAAGTAATCCCACCGTTAGGCGGACTGGACTTATCTATTTTAGTCCTAATTATCGGCATGCAATTTTTGCAAATTCTAATGATGGATTTACTGAGATAGGAGCGCCCTAATGAAACCATTTATTATTGCATTAATGATGCTGCTTGCACCAAGCGTGTTCGCTCAAGATGAGCAAGGCGGTCAATTTAAAGACTTAGGTCCTTGGGAAGTGCATTATATCGCCTTCCCGTCTACCTTTGTTCAGCCTACAATTGCAAAAGCGTATGGCTTAATTCGTAGCGGCAAAAAAGCAATTGTGAATATCTCGGTTTTGGCCGACAAGCCAGGCAAACCAGCGGTCCAAGCTCGCGTTGCGGGGAGTGCCAAGAACCTGCTTGGTAAAACCGTACAACTAGAGTTTAAAGAAGTCGTAGAAGGTGAGGCTATATACTATCTCGCCCAATTAGATTACGACAATGAAGATATTTTTCGTTTCGACATTGAGATCAGTGAAGGTAAGCAAAGCCGTAAACTCACGTTCTCACAAAAGTTTTATGTAGAGTAGAGAAACTTATGGCAAATAAAGTGGTACTTGCCACGGGCAACCAAGGTAAAGTCAAAGAGCTTAGCGCGATGCTAAACCAGTATGACATTGAGGTATTACCGCAAAGTGATTTCGACGTGCCTGAGGTTGCAGAAACCGGCACGACCTTTGTGGAAAACGCTATTATCAAGGCGCGTCATGCTGCTAAGATTTCTGGCTTACCTGCCATTGCCGATGACTCAGGGCTTGAGGTAGACGCCTTAAACGGCGCACCTGGAGTATATTCCGCGCGTTATGCAGGCGCTAACGCCGACGACCAAAAAAATATTGATCACTTACTCGCAGCGCTTGGTGAACAAATTGAGCGCAGCGCTCGTTTTTGGTGTGTTTTAGTTTATATGCGCCACGCTGACGACCCAACGCCGATTATTTGTCAGGCAAGTTGGGAAGGTGAAATCACCACAACACAACAAGGCCGAGAAGGGTTTGGATACGATCCAATCTTTAAGGTACAAGGTTTAGACTGTACATCAGCAGAGCTAACCAAGGAAGAAAAAAACGCAATCAGCCATAGAGGACAGGCACTTAAACAACTCGTCAGTCACTTTCAAGGCCTCGCGTGAAACTACCTCCATTAAGTCTTTATGTGCACGTACCTTGGTGCGTGCAAAAGTGTCCTTACTGTGATTTCAACAGCCATGGTAAAAAAGGCGATATTCCTGAAACGGAATATATTCAACATTTACTCCACGATATCAAAGCCGATCTTCACTATGTTCAGGGCCGTAAACTCAGTAGTATTTTTATTGGCGGTGGCACCCCTAGCCTGCTTTCAGGTGAAGCGTACCGCTATTTGCTCACTGAAATCGAGGCGCTAATTGGTTTTGAGGATGACATTGAAGTCACTTTAGAAGCAAATCCAGGTACAGTTGAAACAGATCGTTTTAAACATTATGTCGAGGCTGGCATCAATCGTATTTCGATAGGTGTGCAAAGCTTACAACAGGAAAAGCTCACTCAACTTGGCCGTATTCATGGCGAGCAAGAAGCGCTAAACGCAGCACAAGAAGCCCATCAAGCAGGGTTAAACAGCTTTAATCTTGATTTGATGCATGGTCTTCCCAATCAATCTGTTAGCGATGCCTTAAGTGATTTAGAAAAAGCCATTGCAATGGCACCGCCACACCTTTCTTGGTATCAATTAACCATTGAACCAAATACGCAGTTTGCCTCTAAGCCTCCGGTTTTACCTGAGGATGAAACACTGTGGGACATCCAAGAACAAGGTCAGGCATTACTTGCGGAGCACGGCTATCAGCAATATGAGATCTCAGGCTATGCCAAAGCGGGATTTCAATGTCGACATAACTTGAATTATTGGCAATTTGGCGATTATCTCGGGATCGGCTGTGGTGCGCATGGCAAAATCACTTTGCCTGAGCAGCAACAGATCCTAAGAACCGTAAAAGTAAAGCATCCTCGCGGCTATATGGATCTGAGTAAACCCTATTTATATGAGCAGTGGCATGTTGCAAGCGATGACAGGCCATTTGAGTTTTTTATGAATGTATTCCGTTTAAAAACTGCCGCATCAAAACAACAGTTTATTGACTACACTGGCCTTGAACTTAGCGCTATTGCGACGCAAATTGCTGAGGCCGTAGATAAGGGTTTGATTGAGGAAACCAATGATTCATGGCTAGTTACAAATAAAGGCCACCGATACCTCAATGATCTGCTAGAGTTATTTGTTTAATATAGAAATTATGCGGGTAATATTCACTGCAACCCGCATGAAAACCGCCATTCGGCAACATATAATAAAAGGGTATAAAATGCGTAAATTAACCATTTTAGCAGCAGCGGTAAGCGTCGCGCTTTTTGCTGGCTGTCAACAAACCACACACTCTCCAGCACCAGCTCAAAAAGCTGAACAACAAGTCGTAAAAAGTGAAGTTGAAAAGGCGAACGCACTTTTTGAAGCGTCGTTTACCCGTGGCGTAATGCGTAGCCCAGTTTACCAAACTTATATGGGTATCAAACAAGACTACGACAAGTGGGATGACGGCAGCGAAGCGCGCCAACTTGAAGATCTTGAGCTGACGAAACAAGACTTAGCTGCGCTTAATGCAATTGATCGCAGTAAGCTAGATGCCAATACGCAAGTGAGCTACGATTTATTCAAGCAAGGCCTTGAAAACACCATCGCAGATTTTAAATGGCGTTACCATTCTTATCCAGTAAATCAGATGTATGGTACACACTCAATGGTGCCTGCATTTTTAATCAACCAACATCAAATTACCGATGTGAAAGATGCCAAAGCGTATATCTCACGTTTAAACGGCGTACCGGCTGTATTTGATCAGCTCATCATCGACTTAAAAGCGCGTGCAGATAAAGGTATTATTGCACCGAAATTCGTTTTCCCTCACGTCATTGAGTCAAGTGAAAATATCATCAAAGGTGCGCCATTTGCAGCAGGTGACGACTCAACATTACTGGCAGATTTCAAACGCAAAGTAGCAACTCTTGAAATCAGTGAAGACGAGAAATCGGCACTGGTAAAAGAAGCAACAGACGCGCTAACAACAGCAGTAAAACCTGCTTATAACAAGTTGATTGGTTACCTACATAAACTTGAGAAAAAAGCAGACAAGCGTGACGGTGCATGGAAATTTCCTAATGGCGAGAAATTTTATAATAACGCCCTAGCCCGCACGACAACCACAGCGCTAAGCGCTGAAGAAATTCACGAAATCGGTTTATCTGAAGTGGCACGTATTCATAACGAAATGCGAGCAATCAAAGAAAAAGTGGGCTTCAAAGGCGATTTAAAAGCCTTTATGGAGTTTATGAGAACCGACAAGCAGTTCTACCTTCCAAATACAGAAGCTGGTAAGGCACAATATTTGGCCGAAGCGAAAGCGATGATCGATAATATGAAGTCACGCTTGGATGAGTTGTTTATCGTTAAGCCAAAAGCAGACATGATAGTAAAACGCGTAGAGGCATTCCGCGAAAAATCAGCCGGTAAAGCTTTCTACCAGCAACCCGCACCTGACGGCTCACGTCCTGGTGTATACTATGCAAACCTTTACGATATGGAAGCCATGCCTACTTACCAAATGGAAGCCTTGGCTTATCATGAAGGTATTCCTGGTCACCACATGCAGATCGCGATTGCTCAAGAGCTAGAAGATATGCCTAAATTCCGTAAGTTTGGTGGCTACACTGCATACATCGAAGGTTGGGGCTTATATTCTGAGCTTGTACCAAAAGAAATGGGGTTATACGAAGACCCCTATTCAGATTTTGGTCGCTTAGCGATGGAATTATGGCGTGCGTGCCGCTTAGTGGTAGATACGGGGATCCACGCAATGAAGTGGACACGTCAAGAAGGTATTGATTACTACGTAAACAACACACCCAACGCTAAGTCAGACGCTGTGAAGATGGTAGAGCGCCATATTGTTATGCCTTCACAGGCGACAGCATACAAAGTGGGGATGTTGAAGATCCTAGAACTTCGCGAAGCCGCTAAAAAAGAACTGGGTGATAAGTTTGATATTCGTGAGTTCCACGACGTCGTACTGAAAAATGGCCCGGTTCCACTAAACGTGCTTGAATCATTTGTTGATGAGTGGGTAGCGAGCAAAAAAGGCTAACTCCTACTATCAATATACTTAATGAAAGCCAGCATGCTCAATCATGCTGGTTTTTTATTTCAATTACATAAGCTGTATTTGGAGAAGCAAATCGGTATCAGAAATAATGGCCGCTAGAGAACGAGTTGTTATTCCGCCCTCAGGTTACTCTTCTGTAAAATTAAATTCTGTTCCGGTTAAAATAATATGCAAGCAGGCACCGCCATGCGCTGGGCTTTGCATTTTGATTTCACCCTTCAGCTTCTGCGTTACTAAGTTATACACAATGCTCAAGCCCAGTCCTGTACCACCCGAAAAACGCTTTGAAGTAACAAAAGGTTCAAAAATGGCAGGTAATAGCTCTTTATCTATTCCCGCGCCATCATCTTTAAAATAAAAATGGATATAATCGTTAATTAACACGGTAGATACCACAATATTGAGCTTTTGCCCGTCAATCTTGGCATGCTTGATACAATTATTAATACTGTAACCAACAACTTGACTAAACACGGATGGGTAACTGTTCAACACTAAATTGTCTGGGATTTCGAGCTCAATGGCATACTCATCATGGTTTAACTCTGATTGGTAGCAATCAAAGACATTTTTAACCAAATGCTTGAGGTTGAAAGAGCTCTTTTCTTCAAACTCTCGATTCACGGCCACTAGCTTAAAGTCATCAACCAGCGAAGCTGTGCGATGCAGATTATTTTCTAATAAATATAATGCTGCTTCTGCCTCAGTAATTAGTGTCGTTAAGGTTTGTCGCTGTAACTTACCAAGTTCAAGTTGCGATTTTAGTGTAGCAACTTGCTCTTTTAAATGCGATTGGCTGGTAATAGCAACACCAAGCGGCGTATTTAACTCATGAGCAAAGCCACTTACCATATTTCCTAAGCTCGCCATTTTGGCTTCTTCGATTAAGCGTTGCTGTGCTGCGCTCAGCCGCGCTAGTAAGGTTTCAATAAATGCTAATAAGTCATCGAGTTGATGAGCAATTTGTGCAATTTCATCATTACCGTCAATATTCACCCTTAGGCTAAAATCTTCAAGCTTGGCAACTTTCACCAGTACCTTATTGATAGCCAATATATGCCGTGTGACTTTGCTATTTTGGTAATTAAGTAAGATAAGCACGGCAATATTCATTAGTACAATTAAAATGAGGCCATATAAAATGATGCTTTCTTTACGTTCTTGCGTAACGGCTTGGGTACGGATTGATACTAATTCAAACTGGCTTCTTAACTTTTGCTTCTCGGTGAACAGCTCAGCACGAACGCCTTCACCGTCGTGTAAACCTAGCTTTCTCAAAATAGTGACATAGCTTGCAAAACCCGCGTCATACCGCTTTAGCAAGTTGCTTATTTCTTCACTTAGCGCATTGCTTTTAATTAGTTGTTCAGCATGCTTCACTAGTTGCTCATGCTGTTGTAAATAACTTAAGTCAGATCTTAATAAAAAGTCCTTTTCTCGGCGTCTTAATTCCAATACTGCAATTTCTAGCTGAGGCATAGCTTTGCCTGAAATCCTATCCTGCAAAGCATGAGCACTGCGTCTAAACTCACCATAAATGCCAGCATTTTCATCATAGCCAAGCTGTTCATACAAACGAATGAGTTCATCTAATTTTGCAAAATAGGCTTTTGACAACTCATTCAGGGTTAAAAGTAGAGGTAGCAAATCCTCTTCATTGGCCATCGAATTTAGCAAATTGCTAAAGCTATCCTGATAGCTGTATTTTAATTGTGGAATAGCAGACACATGCTCCTTCTTTACTCTAATCAGAATATGCTCTTCTTGGTCCATAGTGCGCTGCAGCGCTGTTTGTACATGACTCAACTGCGCGGTCAGACGTGCACTACGGCTCACCTCATAATACAAAAACCAGCTGACGAATATGATCACTATCGCAGAGGTAAACGCGGCGATTTTAAAAAATAGAACTGACTGCTTTAACTGCACGGTACACCCTCGCCTAACTAATACTCTGTAAGCTTAGTATAGTTCTAATGAGTTTCCTGATTTGTCTTTAGAATATGATTTTCTTTGCTTTGATGTTGTGACAGATTTTTATCGTAATACATATTGTGATCCGCTCTCGCCATGAGTTCAGACACACTGCTCCGTTTTGATGCAGGAAAAGCGTACCCAACGCTTATCGATGTTTGAATGGTATGCTTATCAATTTGTAGAGGTTGACTTGCAACCTGCTCTTTAATATTTTTTATAATAGAGTTGACCAAAGCGTCTTCTGACACTCTGTGTAAAATAATAACAAACTCGTCTCCCCCTAAACGCGCGATAAAGTCATACACGCGTACTGAATTCATCAAAATAGACGAGACATGGAGTAACAATTTATCTCCAACCTCATGACCAAACTTATCATTTACTTGCTTAAAATTATTTAGATCGAGGTTGAGTAGTACAAATGACGGCTGCTCTGAACGACTGAGTAGGGTATTAAGTTGCCTAATCGCATAACGGCGGTTAGGCAATTTAGTTAAATCATCCTGCAACGATGCGATACGCGCCAAATGATAAGCTCGATAGAGCACTAATAATGATAGAAACAATATCGACGCGACAGCAGTAACCAAAACCTGAGCTTGTTGCTTCGCTTTTGCGTAAGTGCTCTCGTCAATTTGATAATTAGCCACAAGTTGCCATTCACCAGATGGTAAATTGATTGGTATGGCTAAATCCGGTGTAGCAAACAAGGTGGCGGTACCATAAAATACATCCCCGCTTTCCCCTTGCCCATCTCGGCCTCGAATAGCTAAAACTGCGTTTTCCAGCTCATTAATTCCACTGTATTCGAGCAACTTTTGATAATCCAAAACCACACTTATCGCGCCCCAATAGTTCTTATTTCTCGGATAGTCTGAAAATACAGGAAACCTCGCTATCAAGGCTTCTCCACCCTGTACGAGCTGTAATGGACCTGCGATAAATACCTTTCGAGAGTTTCTTGCAATTTCAACAGTGCGATATTGTTCAGGGTTAGTGCGAAAATCAAAACCGATAGCCGCTCGATTTCCTTCAACAGGATAAACATGGCTAATAATATTATTTGGTGCAAGACCAACATGGCGAATTAGCGTCGACTTTTCAACCGCTTTTTCAACCACATGAGACCAGTGCTCGATAGCAAAATCAGGATCAATTGTTACGAAAGTCGCTAAACTTTCAGCCAGATAGGTGTCCATAAAAATGGCATTTTCAATTTTGGCACGAATAAGTGAAATATTTGACCTTACCGTTTCAGTTCTTTCACTTACCTCCTGAACCACTATAGAGTGAGAAATAAGCTTTACCGCGTAGAAAGTCAAACTCCAGAACACGATGGTAAACAACGATAACAGCACTATGGTTTGTTTTTCTACGGTTACCTTCATCGCCTCTCTTACCTACCAAGGTTTGAACACTGTCTTACAATAAACCAGATTGGTTACAAAAGCATAGGCGAAAACACAGAAATCGCTAATTTTCCGCTAAGTCCGCGAAAAGAGGCTTCTTGCTAGGCTTAACACAATACACTGAAACCTTATGTTAGCTAGGTTACTTTAACAGCTAATATGGCTCGCTCTTGGTTGGCTTCATGACTAATAGTTTACGGCGAACTGAGAAGTTCATTGCATGAATATCAAAAATGAACTTACTCATCCTTCACCCAGCCCTATCTAGAAATTAGAGACATCGGACCCGCAATTAAACTATATATTCCCCAGTGTAATAATTTAGCTCTCGCCGCTGGATGCGCTAATAATCTTAGTGCATGCCGATAGCTACGGTGTTTGATGTTTCGTTTTGCTAAATCACACAAGTGGGCACCAATGTATTTTTCTGCCATTTTTGCTGAACAGTCAGCTACTTTACCAATATGGATATCTGTAAACAGCCTTTCAGCAAAAGGACAAATTGTGCTTGGTGGCGCTTTATCACAAGCACTATCAGTAATCCCAATATAGTAAAAACTTTCTATTGCAGGGGTATATACGATGGTTGAGTTTAACGCTATTTGCACATACAAACTTTGATCTTCACCCATCCATTCCCCTTCTGGAAAGCCGCCTAAACTAGTGAAGGTACACTTATCTAGTACAATACTTGATGCGGTAAAAGGCAAATCACCGTTTGCAGCAATTTCAAAATAATTATTCATTATGTAACCATCTGGATCCCAGCTGGTTAGCGCTATCTTTGCATCAATGTATTTTTGCTTGTCTAACACTTTTTGATAACGAGTCGCATAAAGACCGCCTTCAGGGAAGCGACGGATCAACTTACTAACCTTGGCTAAGAAAAATGGCGACCACTCATCGTCAGCATCCAAAAACGCGACATAGTCGCTTGTAGCGTGTTTAACACCATTGTTTCTCGCGCTAGACACCCCTTGATTAGCTTGTTGAATGACACGTAAATTCTCCAAGTTCAGTGCTTTCACCTTGTCCACACTATCATCTGTAGACCCATCATCAACAACGATTATCTCAGCTGCTTGAAACTTTTGAGCAGCTACACTCTGTAGCGCACGTTCAATGCAGTCGCTTTTGTTATATAGCGGAATAATTACGGAGAACTGTACTTTGCTCATGAGTTTCACTCCAGTTGGAAATTGATAAAGAAACGGCTTGTTGAAGGGGTAACTTAGGTTGGGTGAAACCATACCTTAACCCGTTGGTAATGCGGTTATGGACATCCGCAACATTAAAAGTGTCAGCGTCAAAGCGATTGTCAGTGCTCGTTGCTGTTTCAAGGCACCACTGAGTGCATTTATTATGATACTCGAGACTAAGATACGGAGTCTCCATCATGTAGGCATAAATAAGTGCGTGTAAACGCATACCAACAACCGCCTTAAACATCGACATGCATTTCAACATTGCAAAAGGGTTGGCGACATAGCTGATCCGCTGTACGTCAACCCAACTAGGCAATGCGGAAACGATTTTGTCATGTACAAGCTTATCGCTAATAAGCGGCTGATCGTTGAGCTCGATTAAATAAATCTTCTCCTGCGTGCTCTCCCAAATTGACGTGATTAGCTTCACAGCTTTTTCAACCCTTTGCTCCTCTGCATATGTATTGACATCACCAAAAGGATTAATCACTTTGGGGCAAAAGTTAAAAGCAATGCCTTGTCTGGCAAGTGGGCTGAATTTGCCACTAAAGTGATGTAGCAATGAGGGAGCAAGGTCAAACGTGTGTTTGATGTTAGCTTGAGGAGCTAACGCCGTTGCGATCTCAAAGCTTTGCTTGTCTCTGACTGTGACCAAGCCACACTCATTTAACAGCTTTTTACATTGCTTTTCAGCGTGGATATCACGGAAACCTTCGATGCCAACGCCTAAAGCCATCGAGTTTTTCGCACCTGCTAAAGCAAGCATGTGGCGCTTTTGCGCGATGTCTCGACTACTATGAAGCACGGAACCACCGCCAAATATAACTGCTTTTGATTGCAACGCACGCTGATAATGTTTGATACGCTGATGCCCACGAAACTGACTTAAGGTTTGACCGGTACAGCCAAGCTCTTTCAAAATTGGGTTTTCGATGGGAGCATTTACGGCAATTTTTGTACTTCCTAAAAACGTCTTGGCGCCCAAAATAGTCGCTTGCATGAGTGCATCATCGCCACTGTTCCTCATGCCATAATAACCAACCAAGTATGCGTCAAAGTGATTAATCATATTATGTAGCTTCCACTAAGATGAAAAGATACGTTTACTACAGCAGTTAACATGCCAATATGTAACCACTTGATTTAAAACAAATATTATTTTATCTTATCAATTTGTTCGCAGATTGCATCGCATATTAAAATGAAAACTGAGTCCCAGTCAGAGCAACTCAGTTTAGCTTTAACGCTTTTGCTGACATATGTAGTGGATGAGTACAGCTGATGCTTTACACCAGCGGAAGCATTAAGTATCCAAGATTCAGACAAGTCAGAATCAAGAGAATCTCGGCGACAACAAGGAAAAATTTTTGCTACTGCTTGCTCTAAGAAAGAAACTGTTAGTAGCGTTGTCGCCGGACTTACTCCCTGTAAACGATTACGTATCAATGTGGATTGATGTTAATAGGCCCCTCTAGCGCCCAAAACACAAGGTACTGTCTTGAGGATAATCTTAATATCTTGCGTAAGACTTTGGTTTTCTATGTAAAGCTTGTCTAACATTACTTGTTGTTGAAATGTCGTGTCAGCACGCCCAGTTACTTGCCATAAACCAGTTAGTCCTTGTTCACAGTTCAATCGCTCAAGCTCATTTACCTGATAAGCATTCACCTCTTTCTCAAGGGCTGGCCGAGGTCCGATCAAAAGCATATCACCACAAACAACATTGAAAAGCTGAGGTAACTCATCAATTGAATATTTGCGAATAAAGCGTCCCACAGTCGTGATCCTAGGATCATTACGAAACTTAGCGCATACACCTTCTCTGTTACTTTCTCTTGGGTCTGGCGCACTGAATTTAGGGTCATCTGCAGTATACATAGAGCGAAATTTATACATTGTAAAACGGCGACCTAACTTTCCAACTCTCACCTGCTTATAAACGCAAGGACCTTTACTCTCTATCTTTATGAGCATCATTACCAGCAATAATAACGGAGATATAAGAAGTAGGCCGATACCTGCGAAAAGTCTTTGAAGCATGACAGGGAGCCCATGATGAAGACCGTCAGGGTTATCGCTTGAAGGTGTTGCTGCAAATGTCATGTTACTAGATAATTTTTTAGTAGTGTTCATGATTAAAGCCCTCTCAATGCTTGATTAAGAATATAAACTCGGAATAAAAAAGTAGGGTTACCGATAACGTAGCGATAGAACTTAGTTTTGGGTTCTTGTATCAAACGCCAAACCCACTCTAGACCTAGTTCACGCATCCAAAGTGGTGCTCTTGGCACGTTACCCGAGAAAAAATCGAAAAGCCCACCAACGGCTAACGCACAATTGGCATTGATTTTATGTTTGTTTTGGTCAATCCAGAGCTCTTGTCGTGGTGATCCTAATGCAACTAGCACAATGTCAGCTTGGCTCTCATTGATTTGCTTAATTACCGCGTCGTCATCACTAAAATAACCATGATGTGCCCCCGCCACTTTTAGTTTGGGATAGGACTGTATCAAGAGTTTCGCTGCTTTGTTTGCAACGCCAGGCTTAGCACCTAGTAGAAATAGCGACTGCCCAGATTTCTCCATCTGCTCACAAAGGATAGGTAACATATCAGTGCCGTTGCAGTTGTCAGCAAGTTGAACACCAACCTTTTTCACCGCTAAACGCATGCCTGAACCATCAATGAAATTACGGTTACTTCTTCTTAGTACAGAGAATAATGCGTCGTCATCGGCGGCTAGATTGATAGAGTTTGCGTTAATAAAATAAGCGCTACGACAGACCGGTAAATTCGAAGCGCTAAGCACCCAAGTTACAGCCTCTTCCATCTGGCAGTTACTAAACTGAATACCAAAAACTGAGCGAGCATCGCACTGCTTTGCTTTACTCGAATAAAATAAACGGCAGAAGAAAATTCTTACAACCATGGACAGATCAGCTTGCCACCCTTGCTGTGCTTGCTTCTGTAGCAGTGTTTGGGGATCTTCTGCCTTTAAGCCTGTTAGGCTATGAAGTTGGAGGTAGTCAAATAACCCTGGTTGAGTAAATGGCGATTTGAAGTTGTCGATTTTTGGTATAGATATGTTATCTCGCAGCAATGGGTTTCCAACGAAACCAATATCTCCTTTTAAAACATTGAACACCACTGCGCTATCAATAAAAAAACCTTTTCTCCACTGATATAACTCAACTCTAGAACCACTGATATCAATCCAAGATTTTTTCTCTATCGGAGCCTTCATCAGCAGTATTGAAAGTAAAAAATTTACGCTGTAGATTGGCAATAATAGAATGAAAAAAATAGCCGCGATAAGTAGCGATGTATATCTTGTTACTGCTGCGTTTGAGATTTTCTTTTCAAAATTTGACTCTCTCATAAATCACCTCGACTCCAGTTTCCTTACCTAGCTTTTGCTACTACCGTGCCAAAAGTATAAGCTATTGTTTTTATTTGAAATGTGGAAATTAAATGAAGTTAATGGTCGCAAAATGCAAAATAAATTCCGAATTAGAAAATGAATTTAGAAAAGATTAAAAATACAAAAAAAAAGACCTAAAGGTCTTATGAAAAAACTTTATATTCTGAAATTACCCTGTTAAACAATATTGGGATCCGCTCTTGTACCTTTTTCAACTTTTCAGCCATCTCAGACTTTTTATTTAAATTGCAACGCAGCATTAATTTTGAAAATTTAAAAACAATTCGATGGAAGATGATATCGAGGAAAGAGCTTTTCATTGGGCCATAATTAAAATGTCTTATATAATCTTCACACTGTTCACTTCTTGTGTTATTCCACTTTTCATTAATAACTTCTAACCCATCACAGCCTTTTGCAAAGTGAATTACATGGCCGTTTTCTCCCCAGCCCACGGTATCTATGTCTGAAACAGGCTCATGGATTGCGTTAATGATTTGATCTAGCCACGCAATAGACTCAGGGCATGATTTCATTAACATCACCCCTGAGTTTAGCTTGCCGCTATATCCTTTCGCCATAAACAAAAATTTATCTGGTTTTACTAGACTTGTCAGTTCAGGACAATCATTTTGAATGTAGGCATCAGCATCAACAAATAAGACGTATTGGTAGCCGGCTGTCAATGCTGCGCGTAATAAGTACAACTTGAGCCAACAACACTCAGCACCAAGATTTGTCACCCACGGCTTTTCAACAACAATATATTCGTATCCCATTTTTTCCGCATATCTGCGCTGACTCTCAAGATGGCGGCGATATCTAATTTGGTACCCGTTAAGTGCTATGCTGAATATAAGTGTAGTATTTTTGCTTGCCATAAAGCCTCCTGTTTACTGTAACAGGCAGTGCAAATACTGCTCCAGCAATTAATCCTAAGTAACACCTAGCAAAAATAAAATTCATAAACATATGATTTTTATTAAAAATAAAATTTCGTATCCCTATCTTCACTCACTAAGCTACTTTTCTTTAGAAGAATGAGCTAGTCGTTTTAACTACTTATTTTAGATATATCACCAATCTGCAAGTCAGACTGCACTGCAAAATGCGAAAAACATGAACACCCTTCCCAAAATAAATCATAACTCAATGATAAATAATGATTTATAAAATTGGCACGGAAACTGACTAAAGTACTCCAAGCGAACTTCAGCCCTTGGAGGCAATCATGAAAAACATTTCAAAGTTAACATGTTCAATTTTTGCGTTAAGCGCCATAGTCTCTAACGCACTGGCAGTCGAAAAGCAGGGTTCAAACTATGTTTGGCAATTCAATTCTGGCCAGCCCTGGCCTCTGGGTTACAATCAAGCGACAGGAAAACCCGACCAACTAACATACGCCAGAGGGGAATATACGCCTGAATTTTTTAAACGGATTGCAAACGCTTTACCAGAAAGTCGAGTAAATGAAGCGTTTATAACTGGAGATCAAGGCTCAACAATACATTTGACTGAGGATGCAGAGGTCTTCATCACATTTATCCATGAGGGTGCGGGTTATAAAAACTCTTTCGGTTACTTTACGTTCGATCCCGAAAACCCTCCTCAAACACCAGAAGAAGTCCAAGAGAAAATTGTTTTTCCAAATTTGAGCTACCCCCACTTAACTAATGGTCACCGTGTGAGCATTGGAGAGTTCCCAGCTGGAACTAGTATCGGCTTTTTTATTGCAGCTAATGGATTTTGGTACTACACAGGGGTTAAGCCCTTCAAAGTTCCCTATTACTACTCGCTGTCTCATCTCAATCCAGAATCTGATGAGTCGCTCAAACAGCACTGTGTATTACTTCACGACGAAGAGCAAAATGAAGTGGTGATCGGATTTGAGGACTTACCACGAACTTGGGGAGATAATGATTTCAACGATGCCCTGTTCAGCGTTAAAAGTTCACCAGAAACCGCCATTTCAGCCTCAAATTTAAGCACAATGCCTGAATCAGATGATAGTGATGCTGATGGCGTACCCGACGACCAGGACGAGTTTCCAAATGATCATACCCGGGTGAGCAGTCAATACTTCCCTTCACAAGATGGGGTAGCAACCTTTGCTTTTGAAGACAACTGGCCTTATCGCGGTGACCATGATCTCAACGATTTAGTAGTAAAGCAGCGGATCAGAATCACGTTCGACAACAATAACCAAGTCAGCGGTTTTGTTTTAAATGGTTTTATCACGGCACGAGGTGCGGCAAATAATAACGGCTTTGGCCTCAGAATTATGGATAGCGAACCTGGCTTGATTGGTGATGCGAGTATCACAATTAACGACAAAAATTATAAAAAGCAGGCTGAAGAATATCAAACCAATGCCGTAATCACGCTATGGCGTAACACCCAAGCGTTTACCACGACAGGCCAAGCAGGTAGCTGTTCACATTTCAACACAGTGATGAACTGCGACTATTTCACCCCAGTGCCTTTTACTCTTGATGTCAAGTTCGAGTACAGCATTCCAACTTTGACAGTGGCGGACTTTGACTTTTTCCTTTTCCGCACATGGGACCGCTCACTTGAGGTGCATATGGCGGATTATCCACCAACGGATCTATTCGATGACAGTCGACTTGGCAGAAAAGATGATACATCGGATGCACAGAATGGTCGCTACTTTAGGACTGCAGATAACCTATCTTGGGCACTAATGATAAGTGAAGACTGGAATTATCCAAGAGAGTATATCGACGTCGTATGGGCTTATCCTGATTATGAAAAGTGGGTAGAAAGTAACGGTGAAGAAGCACAAGACTGGTATCTCACCAATGAAAGAACAACGCACACATACAGCAAAAAATAACCGGAGGCAATTATGAATACATATAATCAATATTCAATATTAGTTACATTACTGAGCGTAGCCTTGTTAGGGTGTGGTCAAAGTGAGCGCGAAGCCGACACAAACGAAATAGCCAAACATACCTCGCAGGTGGTAACTAACAGCTTTGAACCTGATCCAGTACTACTTAGTTCAACGGCCGCGACATCTAAGCAGTTACATGTCAAACCTGAGTTTACCTTTAAGACGAGTAGTATTGTTAAGCTTGACCTAAGCGGAAATGATGTGTTTGGAGCTTCGTTAGCATCGAAAGCCGTGAAGGTCTATGCGCTAAAAGACCAAATAAGCCAGTACAACGAACAAGCCAACACGCAAAAGTCACTACTCGCGTCGACTCGGTTCGATACTTCAGGGCAATTAGGGCTAGACTTAGATATCCCATCACACTTTAAAACCCTACTGATCAGTGTTGACGGGATGTTAGAAGAAAACCATTTAATAGTGCCGATTGAAACCGGGGTCAATGTAACCCATCAGTTTAACTAACCTGAGGTTTGGATAAGGAATTAATTATTGGAAGCTCAGGTCCAATAGCACTTTGCAACTCTACTCTTATTGGTTTCCCCCACAGCTATCTATAATCCTATAGGTAGCTTTTTTCAATTTCAGCTTAGCAAATCAAAATAAAGTACAAATAAACAGCACTTACTTTTGATTTGCTGGGCTTAGAGCTGCTATATATAAGTTATGGGAAATTTAAGGTCGTAAAGGAAAAATGGAATCAATGCATAATGTGACTCTGCTATTTGTCGATGATGAACCTCTCATTCTCCGCTCTTTAGTTCGAGCACTGAAAAATGAACCCTATCACGTTCTCACTGCGAATAGCGGTGAGGAAGGTCTTGAGCTGCTAAAAGAGCATCCTATAGATGTGGTAATCTCAGATAAAATGATGCCCAATATGTCAGGGATCGAGTTTCTCGGAGAAGTCGCCGAGCAGTATCCCGATACACTGCGGATCATGCTTACTGCCTTCACGGACTTAGAGGGCTTAATTCATGCAATTAATCAGGGAAAAGTTTGGGGTTATTTGCAAAAGCCATTTGAAATAGACAGCATCAAATTAACCATAGAACAGGCGCTGCAAACTAAGATGCTAATCGCCGAGAGGAATATGTTGCGCTCAAGTTTAGCGCGCTATAAAAATGAGTACCGAGCTAAGTTTTATCGCTTTGTCGGGGATTCAGTCGCAATGCAAACTGTCTATAGAGCGATAGAAAAAGCTGGCCCTAGCAGAGCAAATGTATTTATCACAGGCTCAAGTGGTACTGGCAAAGAGTTGGCAGCAGAGGCAATCCATAATTCCAGCGAGCGGAGCAGTAAACCTTTTATTTGTTTGAATTGTGCCGCTATACCAAAAGATCTGATGGAGTCAGAAATCTTTGGTCATATCAAGGGAGCTTTTTCAGGGGCGATAGCAAATCGAGAAGGCGCAGCGTCCGAAGCCGATGGTGGCACTTTATTTCTAGACGAGCTAGGCGAGATGGATATTGCCCTACAAGCCAAAATTTTAAGGTTTGTTCAAACTGGTACTTTTCAAAAAGTCGGAAGTGCAAAAACGGAAAAAGTGGACGTTAGGTTTGTGTGCGCGACCAACCGAGATCCGCATCAAGCGATTGCTGATAATTACCTGCGTGAGGATTTATTCTATCGGTTAAATGTTATCTCTATTGATATGCCCCCCTTACATGATAGAGGTAGAGATGTACTGTTGTTGGCTAAGCATTTTTTACAACAGTTTAGTGAGCTAGAAAATAAAATTTTTGTCGGATTTTCCGATAGCGCAGAACAGCTTATTCTACAATTTGATTGGCCAGGCAATGTGCGCCAACTCGAAAACTTTATACATAGTATTGTCGTGATGTCTGACGGTCCATTGATTGATTATGATGTTATTCAGGCCCACCTACCCTCTGATTTATCAATTCCAGTACAACCTAAAGGTGAAGAGCAGCCTAAACAGGTCACAAAAGCTCCCCAAGACCAACTGACTCACATAAAGCAACGAGATGATAAAAAAGTTGCACCACTGGCTGAGGTAGAGCGTGTTGCCATAGAACAGGCATTGCTCGTATGTGATGACAATGTAGTAAAAGCAGCGAGTCTACTGGAAGTCAGCCCGTCCACCTTATATAGAAAGATCCAACAATGGTCAGAAGCGACTTCATAGCGCTAATTCAGTATATGTAAAATGAATTGCACTTTGCAAAATATCGAATTTGCAAAGTGCAATTTGCTCTCTAGCAGGCTTTATCACGCTTAGGAAAAAATAAAAAGCCATAAAAATCATAACTATAAATAAAAATATTATTTAGACTCTGTTTGGCATGCTTCTTGGAACTGTATAAATATCATTTCTAAAGGCTGACAGTTATGAGCAACCAAACAAGCACATCAACCATACTCGTATCCAACACCTCATATTTGGTTGGTGCTGAAATCGTTGCTAAAGGTTCTCGGCTTTTCAGTATTATGGCAATGGCGGTTTATTTCACCCCCACCGAGTATGGTGCAGTGATGTTAGCGCTAACCATTCATGAGGTACTTCGTTTACTTCTTAGGTCTGGCGCTGGCGTTCAGATCATTCGCGCTTCCGATGAAGCACTACCTTTATTCCTAGGAAATGGCTTGTTAATACAGTGGCTACTTTGCAGCTTACTGTGCCTTATTCAAATCGTAATAGGATGGAGTGCGCAATGGGCCTTTCCGGAGCACGACATTTTTGCTTTGGTTGCCCTAATGGCACTCACCTATCTTGCTTTTCCAGCAGTAAGTACACGTGTTTTTCTTTTGCAACGTAGTAACAGAATGGGCTTATTCAGCTTGATAAGTAGCATTTGCATTATCGTTGAAAACATCACTATCGCGATCGCACTGTATTTTGATGCGCATATGATGGCTATTGTTATAGCCAAATGGTGTTTTGCCCTACTGTGGTTTATTTGTTTTTCTCTGGTCCCAAGCGTCTCGCACAAATTGAGTTATCACAAAGATACGTTTTGTTTGTTACTTAAGTCTTCATCACAACTCGCTATCAGTGAGATTTTACGGTCATTGAGAATAAATATGGACACCTTTATCGCTGCACGGCTATTAACACCAGAGCTATTTGGGATCTACAGCTTTGCAAAGAGCGCAGGGATCGGACTGGCTATGTCTATAAGTCAAGCATACACCAGTGCACTGTATCCAATAATATGTCGCCGCACACTAAAAAATAGTAATGGCCACAAGGTTATTTTTATTACAACGTTTGCAGTGTCGTCCATATTCATGCTTCAAGCATTGGCCGTACCTGTATATGTACCAATTTTATTTTCATCACAATGGCAAAATAGTTTTGATACCACATCGTTACTGTGTCTTGTTGCTGTAAGCTCAGTATGGGTCGATACCTACACCACATTTTTAAGAAGCGAAGCACAATACAAACGAGATTGCCACTTTTGTGGATACGCACTATTCGTGTCACTACTTAGTATTGCGATTGTCATGCCCAATTCACCCACTCAACTTGCTGCAACCTTGTTAACTGGCAGCGTAGTTTGGTTACTATTTCCTTTAGCTGATATCACATCAAGATATCTACAGCCTAACCCAGCTTAAAACCTTACCGGAGATTTCTATGAAAAGTTCAAAAAAGAAAGCATGCCCAAAAGTAAGCGTTATCATTCCTATGTTCAATGTTGAAAAGTACATTGACGAGTGTATTTGCTCTGTTTTAAATCAGACATTCAAGAACTTTGAGGTTATTTGCGTCGATGATGGCTGTACTGACAATACGTTAAACTACTTAAAAGACTACAAAGACTCGCGTATTCATATAGTGCGCCAACAAAACAGAGGCTTATCAGGCGCTAGAAATACAGGTATAAGGGTTGCAAAGGGAAAATACATCGCCTTTCTTGATGCTGACGATTTTTGGGATCACAGAAAGCTTGAAAAGCACGTACGTCATTTAGATCGAGACTTCGACCTTGGTGTCAGTTACTCTTCTTCTTTATTCGTTGACGAGCAAAGTGCCCTTTTAGGCATTGGTCAGTTTCCCTCACTCAAAAATATTAGCGCCAAAACGATATTGTGCAGAAACCCCATTGGAAATGGCTCTGCACCAGTCATTCGTAAGGATGTATTAGAGCAAATCGCATTCAATGACGGCACTAAAAGTTGGCGTCAGTATTTCGATGAGAGCTTAAAGCAGTCGGAAGATATCGAGACATGGCTACGAATTGCACTCAACACACAGTGGAAATTTGAGGGAATTAAAGAGCCGCTGACTTTCTATCGAGTAAATGCGTCTGGTTTATCAGCCAATCTAACTAAGCAATTTGCTAGTTGGCAATATGCGATTGAAAAAAATAGTCAAAAGCACCCTTCATTCTTTAAAAAATTTGGTTCATTAGCCCAAGCCTATCAGTTGAGATATTTGAGTCGAAGAGCATTACAATCAAGAAACAAGGTTCAGGCATTGAAGTTAATCCACCAAGCCCTATGGACCAACTGGAGAATACTTTCTGAAGAACCGAGCAGAACAGTATTAACTTGGTGTTGCTCACTGTTATGTATTTTACCAAACACGTTGTACTCTGCTATCGAACGACTAACTATGCGCGCTATAGGTCTACTTCAAAAACGCACGACAGCTTAACCTCCACGACTCTATGGCCAGCGTCGCTGGCCTTTTTCATTTTGCAATGCAAATCTCTAAATTCCGCATATAGTTACTAATATAGATCTCATGTTAAGCATAATAGTGTGAATATCAACTTGAACTTCAAGCAGCATGATTAGAGCACTAGTTAAATACAGATTGATATACAACCTACTGATTTATATTGATTTAAAATCACGTGCTTGCATAGCTTAATATAGTTTTCATTACCTATACTCTTTCTTATGGTGTGTAAAAAACAACTTGGCCTGACTAATGCAGTCTAGTAAGTGACCGAATCCACAAGGAGCCCACTATGAAACATGTATATAAACCAGCTTGGCTTAGAGTTTTAATTACATCCGTCATGGGTGGGGCATTGTTAGGATGTGCAAATAACGCAGCATTGATAGAGCTAGAAGATGAGGACATGCAATTTTATGGCTATCCCAATGCTTCTGGCAAGGCAATCAAGCACCAAAAGGCCAGCTCAGTGTTTGCGACCAACATCGACTGTACAGCTCTACAACAATTCGCAGCCCCAGCAAACTTCCGAGTAGATAAACCATTGACTTTGCAGGGACCACAACAAACGGTAGGCGCAGTAACAACTTCATTCTCATTACACTCTTTGCCACTAAGCCCTGGAGATTTAATTGAATTACATATGGAGTACGGTGAGGGCTTCAATGGCCGCTATATTCTTGACACCACAGGCTCTATTTTTCTACCCGTTGCAGGGGCGATAAAAGCTTCGGGTTTAACTAGCAACCAACTTGCGCAAAAGTTAGAGCTAGCATTGACTAAGGCCAAAATATTCAAAGCCTACACTATTGATGTAAGTGTCAAAGTGCTCAATTGGGCTGCGATAGAGGTACCTGTTTCTGGCGCTGTTTTTCAACCAGGACGAGTCACCATCAATTCAGCGCTACCCGAGCAAGTAATGGAAGAGCGGATAGATGCGTCAGGCGACTACTCAAATCAGCGTCTATTATCGGAAGCTATAAGAGCCGCTGCAGGCATACGACCCGATGCAAAACTGGATCAAGTTATTCTGATCAGACAAGGTTGGCAAATCGAAGCTGATCTCAGCGGAATTCTCACCGGACAGCCTGTTACGGATTACGCATTAATGGCAGGCGACCAAGTGATAGTGCCTAGTACAGGCTGTTTCCAACCTCATTTAGTAAGACCTTCGCAAATAACGCCAAAGGGCTTTAGGGTTTTTATGTCTAATCTAATCGACTCAGCTATGAGTAACTCAAATGCTGCGATCGGGCGATTTTCTAGCAACTTACCTTATGGTACACGTCTTCTACAAGCCGCTATTTCTGCTAACTGCGTAGGTGGCAAGGCGTACACCAATGCACCTAGACGCGTTGCTTTGGTAAGTAACAATCCAATTACTGGCCAGACGCAAGTTATAGAGCGCTCCGTTGAACAGTTAATGAGAATGCCCTATCGGGATCTGATCAATCCCTACGTCATGCCTAACGATGCTATTGCCTGTTATGACTCTGACATCACAAACCTGAGAGACATCGCAGGCACCTTACTGGACTTAGTCGCTCCATTTTCGGCGCTAAATTAGGAGGGTTTGTGATGGGTAATTATGTACAAACAACAACCTCGTATAGTCGCTTTAGAGCTTTGGTTTATCGAACTCTTCATAGACCTTACCTAGCAACTTGTTTAATAAGCTACTGTGTGATCGCATTAATGGTGGTTTTCTATTTGCAACTGCCTCCAAAGTACAGCAGCGATTTTGATATGGTGTTGCCTGGAACTGGCGCCAACAGCAATGTTTCATTGGATGACGTTGGTCAAGTCGTATCATCAACTAGCGCGCCATTTGGGAAAGGTTATAACCCAAGAGTAAACTACAAAGAAATGTTAATGAGCAGAAATTTACTTGAAAGTGCAGCTACTGCTGTGGAACTGGATATTAAAACTTTTGGTCGTCCAAAAGTAAGACTGACCGAGCAAACTTCTATTCTCAATGTCGAGATCAGCGCCAGCTCAGCTAAACTCGCAGAACAAAAAGCTTGGGCACTATTTAATGCGCTCCAAAACCAACTCGAGTTTTTAAGGGCGGATGAAGTCGCACGTAGAGATGACAGCATAAAAGCAGTGCTCGACCAGTATCGCGAGCGCCTAAACATCGCCAGAAACAATATCACCGATTTCCAGCAACGCTCTTTGTTGGTATCCACAGATCAACTAACTCAACACATAGCTACACTTGCTAATTTAAAAGAGCAAATTGTAATGATGAACGCCGAAATTGGCCGCTCAGAATACTATGTATCTCAACTTAGTGTAGACCTAGGTGTTTCACCCTCAATGGCAGGACAAGCATTTGCGCTGCAATCTGATGGCGAGTTTCGGGCCTACTTATCCGAGCTAACTGAATCCTCAGCGCAACTGAGTGAGTATCGCTCTCGGTGGGACGAAGGACATCCTAAAGTAAAAGCTGAGCTCGCAAGATTCGAGCAATCAAAGCAAGCCTTGCGGATCCGCTCTGAAGGTTTAGTTGGACCTCATGCAGCTCATGCTTTTCAGACAATGGACTTAGAAAGTAATCCTAACCGCGCGCAGCTATTCGCAGATCTGATTGGCGCATTTGCTGCAAAAAAAGGCATTGAAGCAAAGCAAGCGGATTTAAAAAATTCAGTACAGATACTTAGTGAGAAAATAAAAGTTTATGCCAGAGAAGCTGCGGAACTTGATCGTCTAGAACGAGAATTTGACTTAGCGGAAGCGGTATTTACGTCAGCAGCTGCGCGTTTAGAAGCAAGTAAAGCCGATGTATTTGCTTCTTATCCTGTCATCCAGTTAATGACGCCACCATCAGTTTCCATCAATGCCAGCAGTCCCAAAAAAAGCTTAGCGATAGCTGCAGCTTTAGCCGCGATGATCTTCTTAACGATGGGTATGCTAATGGTCAACAAGCGCAGAGAGATAGTGTCGGCTATTCTACAAAAACCGGAATAGTTCACGCTTTCCCCAATAACAACAAAAGGAGCTTCCGATGTTATTGAAAACGGCTCTACCGGGTAAGGACAAACATTTCATCAGCACAGAAGAAATGCTTGTTTGGGCAGGACTGGTACTTACTTATCCAATGTTCTTGCTAGGCATGTTATACGTTATGGGATCTGTTATCGGGTGGATAATTATTTTAGTTATTATCTTGCGTATGTACGTACAAACTAATCGAAAATATCCTCCTGTAGCCCCCCTAGTATGGATTTGGGTATGCGCGATGGCAGTAATGCTAATCGCTTTGCTTATCGCTCACAGTGAGTGGTCATTAGGTTTGCCACAAACAATAAAATCCTCCATAGGGTGGATGAAAGGCTGGGCTCTTCTCGCTATTTTTCCTTTAATCGCCAACTTAGCGAAGATCCGTAAAGAAGTTGTCATTCGCGGTGTTTGTATTGTTGCTATTCACACATTTATTTTCGCCATCGTTTCTATCGCTTTCTATGTAGTGAAGCTACCGGGAGATATTTTTCTCTCTCCATTGAAAGTGATTGGTGGCCCTGGTGAAAGTTTTTTTATGGTGAGCTTTTATGGTATTAACCCGGAAACAGGAGCTGGACGGTGGCGTTTTTTCACCCCGTGGGCTCCTGCTGCTGGCTTTATGGCATGTATTTATTTGGTTTTTTGCTTACAGGAAAAAAACACCAAAATACGCCGATGGGCGATTGCTGGATGTTGGGCAATGTTACTGCTTTCACAATCTAGAGCTGGTATGGCGATTTTCATAATGCTTTTTCCACTTGTTATTTTTAGTGATAAATTAAAGGAGCCTTGGCTTCTGATTTGCCTCGGAGTAATTGTTCCGACTGCGTTATTGTTGGGAGAACCAATTTATAATGCAGTCATGGACTCTTATGAAGCCGTAAAACAACAAAGACCAGGTTCTACGCGCGTTAGGCAAGCTCTCGCTAATATTGCCGTTCAACGCTGGCAGATGGAAGCTCCTATCTGGGGACATGGGATTGTCGAACGAGGGCCCAAAATGGTTGAGTTTATGCCTATAGGATCTCACCATAGCTGGTATGGCTTACTATTTGTTAAAGGGATTGTCGGGGCGCTTGCGCTTGCGATTCCAATGATCATTTCCGCACTTTATTTTTTATGGCATGCACAAACGTCAAAGACTTCTCAAATCGCTTTTTGCCTGCTAACCGTATTCATCTGCTACAGTTTTTTCGAAAATTTAGAAATTCTTTCTTATTTGTTTTGGCCAGCCCTACTATGGTTTGGCTTTGCGTTTTCTGAGAAAGATAAATCCAATTCGTCGAGATAAATCTCGACCTACAATTCGAGGTATAAAAAAACCCCAACCAATCGGTTAGAGTTATAAAAAGTGGTACCAGTGGGCGGACTCTTAACCTGTATTAGCGCCACCCGCGTGGCGACCAAGTCCAGCTCCAAAAGGCTGGTCTGTAGAGAGAAAACAACCCTTTGAGATAAGACCAATTCGTTCGTCGAGATAAATCTCGACCTACAATTCGAGGCATAAAAAAACCCTTGCTAAAAAGCAAGGGTTATAAAAAGTGGTACCAGTGGGTGGACTCTTAACCTGTATTAGCGCCACCCGCGTGGCACCCAAGTCCGATGCCATAATTTCAAAGCATAAATTTGAGGTATAAAAAAACCCTTGCTAAAAAGCAAGGGTTATAAAAAGTGGTACCAGTGGGCGGACTCTTAACTTGTATTAGCGCCACCCGCGTGGCGGCCAAGTCCAGTACCGCAAAGACGGTCTATCGAGATAAACCAATCCATTGAGATAAGGCCAATTCATTCGTCGAGATAAACCAGTCCATTGAGATAAGGCCAATTCATTCGTCGAGATAAATCTCGACCTACAATTCGAGGCATAAAAAAACCCCAACCAATCGGTTAGGGTTATAAAAAGTGGTACCAGTGGGCGGACTTGAACCGCCACGCCCGAAGGCAACGGATTTTGAATCCGTCATGTCTACCAATTCCATCACACTGGCATAATTTTTCTTTCATCTTCTAAAACAAGAGAAAATAAAGAAAAACCACTTTGAGCTCAGGCTTTTTTTATTTGCCTTCGTCTCTATGCTTTGCATTATACAAAGGCGATTAAGAACGGCAAGTAATTTTTTTGCAATAAGGCGTTAACTGCTTGTTATTTGCGCACACGTTGTTAAATATTGCCCTAAAGTCAACTTTATTCCTGCTAAAACGACGACGATAAGATGTTGCTAATCCATTAGTTAACGTAATTCAGTAAACGTTTTATCGGTTTATGTGTAAAATACTCCGCAACCTTGTAATTATGAGAGTTGTTATGTCACATTTTGCTCCAGCGAATTTCAGCCGTCGCTTGGCTTCACTTATCTACGACAGCTTAGTGGTCATCGCGTTCGCAATGCTGACTACCGTGTTATTTTTACTAACCATCAATGCCTTAATTTCAGTTAACGTGCTCGCGCTCGGCAATCATGAAGACGTATCGGCGCTTATCCAAGCGGATCCTATCTTATATACACTCCGAGCCACGTTATTGGTGTTGGTTTCGGTGTTATTTTTTGCTTATTTTTGGACTAAGAGCGGCCAAACTATCGGTATGCGCGCGTGGCGTTTAAAAGTGCAAACCCCCGATGGAGCATTGTTAACCTGGCCAAAAGCAATCGCTCGTAGCCTATGCGCGCTACTAGGACTGGGTAACCTAATTGTGTTGTTAGACTTTAAAAAGAAAAGAGCGCTCCAAGACATGCTGTGTGGCACTGAAGTGGTAGTACTAAGCAAAGAGGAAAATAAAAAGGTGTATAACAGCTTAGACTAATCTAAGCTTCAAATAGCAGCTTATTGACTACCCATATTCATAAAAAATATAGGCCTCAATACGAGGCCCATTTTTACTTAGTTCATAACGTTAATTTTGCTTCTTCAACAGATGGATAGCCAGCCCAATAAATAACAAGCTTGGCATTAACGCGCCAACCACCGGTGGCACTTGATATACCATCACGATAGGGCCAAAAATTTCATTACTCAGATGGAAAGCTAAGCCTGTTACCACGCCCATAATAATCCGCGCGCCCATGCTCACCGTCCTCAGTGGCCCGAAGATAAATGACAAAGCCACCAGCAGCATTACCCCAATCGTCAGCGGCTGCATCACCTTACGCCACAGCGCGAGTTCATAGCTACTTGAATCTTGCTCATTTTGCTTTAGATAAGCGAGAAATGACCATAACCCTGTAAAAGACAAAGCATCGGGCTCTATCGATACAACACCTAGCCTGTCTTCACTTAATTCAGACTCGTAGAGCATTGATTTTGAATAATGCGTTGTAATTTGCTGTTGATCGATATGCACTTCTTCCACGTCTTGTAATTGCCAACCGTTAGATATGCTTTGCGCCGACTGAGCGCGTACGATTTTTGCTAGAGTTAGTGAGTCATCAAAATAATAAATTGCGATATCTTTAAGCTTACCGTTTTTTTCAACATTACCAATGTTAATAAAATTGCCGCCATCTTTCGCCCAAACACCACGCTGAGCGCTGTAGACTTCACCACCATAAATTGCTTCGTTTTTTAACCGTTTTGCGGTTTGCTCCGCTTTTGGTGCGCCCCACTCTCCAAGCGCCATCATCAGTAGCGCCAGTACCACTGCCGTTTTCATCACCGACATAATGATTTGAAGACGTGACCACCCTGCCGCTTGCATCACAATAAGCTCACTGCTTGAAGCAAGTGCACCAAGGCCAATCAAGCCGCCTATCAGCGCAGCCATAGGGAAAAACACGACAATATCGCTTGGCATGCTGTATATGGTATAGAGCATAGCACCGAGTAAATCATAGCTGCCACGACCAACCGAACGCAGCTGCTCAATAAATTTAATAAGCGTATTGATCCCAACAAAAACTAATAGCGCGAAACCTGTGGTTTGTAAGATGCTACGCCCTAAGTACCAATCTAGCGTCTTCATCATACCGTCGTCTCCCGTTTCATAAATACCGAGCGAACCCATACTCCAAAAGGTCTTCCTTTCGCAATTAAATAAACGCCGATAAAGAGCACACTTAAGTGGATCCACCAGAGACCAACTGAAGCTGGCACTTTTTCTTCAGCTAACAAAAACTTGCCTGCATTGAGTAAAATGAAATAACCCAAATATAGCGTAATTGCTGGCACGAGCTTAGCGAACTTGCCTTGTCTTGGGTTTACCACACTCAAAGGAACCGCCAGTAAAGTGAGTAGCAAAATGGAAATGGGCACCGATAATCGCAACTGAAATTGTGCTTTTGCTTCTGGCGTATCCATTTCAAGTAACTGTAAGCTTGGAATAGCCTCTAATTTACGGCGTTGGTGTTCAATTTCTTGTTCTTTAATTTGCACTTGATAAGTACCGAATTCAGTGCGATTAAGTGCTTGGCTGAAACCATCGGTCTCGTACCGCTTACCTTCATGAAGGAGTAATTGCTGCTCACCACTATCAAGCTCAATCACTTCACCTTTTTGCGCATATACTAAACGAGCGGCTTGATTTGAGTCCTTCTCGGGCAATTGCGCGACAAACACTTTGTCTAATTCGCGGCCTTGTTCGCTAATACCGTGAACAAATACCACCGCTTTTTCATTGCCCGTTTGCTGAAATCTACCGGCTCTGAGAGTAGAAAGCCCCGATTCCGCATCAGCTTGCTCTCTTAATTGGTACTCTTTTTCGCTCGCCCAAGGCGCAATATACATGCTCACACAAGCGGCCAGTAATGCAAAAAAGACACTGGAGACTAAAGTTACCCTAACGACATACCACTCGCTGACCCCGCAAGCGCGCAGCACCGTCATTTCACTGTCGGCGTAGATGCGACTATAGGCTAAGATGATCCCAAGAAAGAGACTAAGCGGTAAAATATATCCGGCCAACTGTGGCAGTTTCAACGCAAGCATAGCAAGTACTAACTTACCCGGTATACTCCCTTCAGACGCAGAGCTCAGAATGAGTACAAACTTTTGTGACAAAAATATTGTCATTAAGGTGAGAAAAACCGCAACCTGAGATTTTAGTACTTCACCCGTTAAATAGCGGAAAATAAGCAATGTTCGTCCCTATAAAACGTCTTGTTTCACTGGAATAGTGGGAAAAATTGAGTAAACTGATTATTTTAGTCACTTTATTATATGTCAATGCGCCGGAATATCCTACCTAAGGTTAAAGCATATTCATGACTTTAATGTAGGAAAGTGTGTTGGCATAAAAAGTTCAAAATGACATGACAAAGACTCAGGAGTCGCAATGGAATTCAGCGTTAAAAGTGGTAGTCCAGAGAAACAGCGTAGCGCATGTATTGTTGTAGGTGTATACGAGCCACGCCGTCTCTCACCAATTGGTGAACAGCTGGATAAAATAAGCGAAGGCTATATCTCAAATTTACTTAGACGTGGTGATCTTGAAGGCAAACCAGGACAAGTTCTACTTCTTCACCATGTACCAAATGTATTAAGCGAACGCGTTTTGTTAGTGGGTTGTGGTAAGGAAAGAGAGCTCGACGATAAACAATACAAACAAATTATCTCCAAGACCATCAATACGCTAAATGAAACTGGCTCAATGGAAGCGGTATGTTTCCTGACTGAGCAACATGTTAAAGGTCGTGATACTTACTGGAAAGTTCGCCAAGCGGTCGAGACCACACAAGATTGCCTATATACTTTTAATCAGCTAAAAAGCAAAAAGAGCGAGGCTAGACGCCCGCTACGTAAAATCGTCTTTAACGTACCAACACGTCGTGAATTAACAATAGGTGAGAGCGCGATTGAGCACGGTCTTGCTATCGCAGCAGGCAGTAAACTGTGTAAAGACGTTGCGAATATGCCACCAAATATCTGCAACCCTCGTTATCTGGGCGAGCAAGCACAACAGCTGGCTGAAGACTTTGATAACGTTACGGTTAATCTTGTTGGTGAACAAGAAATGGAAGAGTTAGGTATGCACTCATACCTAGCGGTTGGTCGTGGTAGTCGCAACGAGTCAGTGATGTCGGTTATCCACTATAACGGTGGTGATGAAGGCCAAGCACCAATCGTATTCGTAGGTAAAGGCTTAACATTTGACTCGGGTGGTATTTCTATCAAGCCTGGCGAAGCGATGGATGAAATGAAATACGACATGGGCGGAGCCGCGGGTGTACTTGGCTTAATGCGAGCCATCGTACAAATGCAACTACCACTTAATGTGATTGGTGTTTTAGCAGGCTGCGAAAATATGCCTGGGGGCGATGCTTACCGTCCGGGCGATATTTTAACCACTATGTCAGGTCAAACCGTTGAAGTACTCAATACGGATGCCGAAGGACGCTTAGTACTGTGTGATGCACTCACTTACGTTGAAGCATTCGAGCCAGAAACTGTTGTCGATGTTGCGACACTGACTGGGGCATGTATTGTTGCGCTTGGTAGCCATGCGACAGGTTTATTATCTAACCATAACCCGCTTGCCCATGATTTGCTAAAAGCGTCAGAACAAAGTGGCGACAGAGCGTGGCAACTGCCACTTTGGGATGATTATCAAGAACAACTTGAGAGCCCATTTGCTGACTTTACGAACTTAGGTGGTCGCGCAGCTGGCACAATTACAGCCGCATGTTTCTTGTCCAAGTTTACGAAAAAGTACAACTGGGCGCATTTAGACATTGCAGGTACTGCATGGCGCAGCGGTAAGAACAAAGGCGCTACAGGTCGTCCTGTTCCTATGCTGATGCAATATTTACTTAACCGCGCCAATATCACGGACGCACAGCAAGATTAATAGTCCAGTCGCGACTCATAATAAGTATAGGTCGTGACATAAAGTCGCTGCTACACAAGGTTCAACCAAACCGTAGCAGCGGGTTTTTCACACGACTATATTCAGCGCCAAATTAAGACGACAAAACAACTAAACTACCTCAGCAAGCGCTTCCTAGCACTTGCCATATTTTATTCTTCTTCTCTTGCTTCTTGATTGATGGTATTGCCTTTATATGGCAGAATACAGGCTTATTTATGTGCATTTAAGTGGCGCTATATTTAGTTTTAAACTAAGCCGCGCATACTGATTTTCTTCGTTTACGCTATCACGGTAAATAAGATTACAGATATTGAGCAGCTGTGGAGCCTGTGGCAAACCTCGGTACTCCTCGCAATTGGTATTATTATCATGACTATCAAAGCGCGCTTTTACGTGTTAAAACAAAACGATGAGCCGGAGATTAGCGTTCCGGCTCATTTTGATCTGGCAGCACAAACTGCGGCGAGCTTATATCAAGCTGGACACCGTATCTTTGTTAACGTCGATAATACTGACGACGCTCATTTATTCGATGAGCACCTTTGGTGTTTTGACGCAGACAGATTTGTGCCCCACAACTTACAAGGCGAAGGCCCCAAAGGCGGCGCACCAGTGGAAATTGGCACTATGCCTCCTGCTGCTCGTCGCCCCGTGCTCATTAATCTGGCTCGGGTCGTCCCTGACTTTATTCGTCGCTTTGAACAGGTGATAGATTTTGTGCCTGTTGAAGCCAGCGCTAAGCAAGCCGCGCGAGAACGCTTTAAGCAACTTCGTGCACTTGGCGCAACAATTTCCACTGAAGACATTGAGAAATAGCATTTTTAGGGTTCTGTGTAATGGATAAAACCTACAATCCACAAGATATTGAACAGTCTTTGTATCAAGACTGGGAGTCAAATGGCTACTTTAAGCCATCAGGCAATGGTGACGCATACTCGATTATGATCCCACCGCCGAATGTCACAGGTAGTCTACACATGGGCCACGCGTTCCAAGACACTATCATGGACACTTTGATCCGCTACCAGCGTATGAAAGGTAAGAACACGCTATGGCAAGTGGGCACCGACCACGCAGGTATTGCAACTCAGATGGTGGTTGAGCGTAAGCTTGCAGCCGAAGAAGGTAAATCACGCCATGATTTAGGCCGTGACGAATTCATCAATAAAATCTGGGAATGGAAAGACCAATCAGGTGGCACAATTACTAAACAGTTACGCCGCTTAGGTGCATCTGTAGATTGGGATAGAGAACGTTTTACGATGGATGACGGCCTGTCTGAAGCGGTAAAAGAAGTATTCGTTCGCCTATATCAAGATGACTTAATCTACCGTGGTAAGCGCCTAGTTAACTGGGATCCTAAATTACACACTGCGATTTCTGATTTAGAAGTTGAGAATAAAGACAAGCAGGGCCACATGTGGAATTTGCGCTATCCACTTGCGGATGGCGTAACCACCAAAGATGGTAAAGACTACATTATCGTAGCAACCACTCGCCCAGAAACCATGCTAGGTGACACTGGTGTTGCGGTAAACCCGGATGATGAACGTTACCAAGACTTAATTGGTAAAGAAATTCTACTTCCTATCGTCAATCGTCGCATTCCTATCGTTGCTGATGAACATGCAGATATGGAAAAAGGCACGGGCTGCGTAAAAATCACGCCAGCACACGACTTTAACGATAACGAAGTTGGTAAGCGCCATGAGCTGCCAATGATCAACGTGTTCAACAAAGACGCAGCAGTTCTGAATACGGGTGAGTGCTTTACTTTTGATGGTAAGCCACTTGAAGCGATGGATGCCCCAATTCCAGAGCGTTTCCACGGCCTTGACCGTTTCGATGCGCGTAAGCAAATCGTTGACGAGTTTGAGCAGCTTGGTCTACTTGAGAAAATCGACGATCACAGTCTAACCGTTCCTTACGGTGACCGCTCTGGCGTAGTTATCGAGCCACTACTTACCGATCAGTGGTATGTTCGCGTAGCTCCTCTTGCAGAGCCTGCGGTAAAAGCGGTAGAAGATGGTGATATTCAATTCGTACCTAAGCAATACGAGAACATGTACTTCTCTTGGATGCGTGATGTTCAAGACTGGTGTATTTCCCGTCAGCTTTGGTGGGGCCACAGGATCCCAGCTTGGTATGATAATGAAGGTAATGTATATGTTGGCCGTGACGAAGCAGAAGTTCGTCAAAACCATAACCTTGATGCAAGCGTAGTACTTACACAAGATGAAGACGTACTAGACACTTGGTTCTCTTCAGCACTGTGGACTTTCTCAACATTAGGTTGGCCTGAAAACACAGAAGATCTAAAGGTATTCCACCCTTCAGATACCTTGGTTACTGGTTTCGACATTATTTTCTTCTGGGTAGCTCGCATGATCATGATGACCATGCACTTCATCAAAGATGAAGATGGTAAACCTCAAGTTCCATTTAAGACCGTTTATGTGACTGGCCTTATTCGCGATGAAAATGGCGATAAGATGTCTAAGTCCAAGGGTAACGTGTTAGACCCACTAGACATGATTGACGGTATCGATCTTGAGAGTCTAGTGACTAAACGTACGGGCAACATGATGCAGCCACAACTTGCTGCAAAAATTGAGAAAAACACGCGCAAAACATTTGTCGATGGTATTGAAGCACACGGTACTGACGCGTTGCGTTTCACTCTTGCAGCAATGGCGTCAACGGGACGTGATATCAACTGGGATATGAACCGTCTTGAAGGTTACCGTAACTTCTGCAACAAGCTTTGGAATGCTAGCCGTTATGTATTGATGAACACAGAAGAACAAGACTGCGGCTTCAACGATAACGAAAAAGTGTATTCTCTAGCGGATCGTTGGATTTTAGGCCAATTCCAAAATACAGTTAAGGTGTTCTCTGAGCACTTGGACAACTATCGTTTTGACCTTGCGGCAAACACCATTTATGAGTTCACATGGAACCAATTCTGTGACTGGTATCTAGAGCTAACTAAACCAATTCTATTTAAAGGCAATGAAGCGCAGCAGCGTGGTACACGCCATACGCTTATCACCGTGTTGGAAGGCTTACTTCGTTTGATGCACCCACTAATGCCTTATATAACAGAGACAATTTGGCAACGTGTAGCACCAATCGCAGGGGTCGAAGCGAAGACAATTATGCTTGAAGCGTTCCCTGTATTCGACGAAAGCAAAGTTGATGCGCAAGCGATGGCTGACCTTGAGTGGGTGAAGCAATTTATTATCGCTATCCGTAACATTCGTGGTGAAATGGATATCAGCCCAAGTAAGCCGTTAAACGTGCTACTTACTGGTGCAAGCGAAGATGACAAACGTCGTCTAGAAGAAAACCAAGCTTTCTTAAGCGCATTAGCGAAACTGGAAACGGTAGACTTACTCGCAAGCAAAGACGAAGCACCAGCTTGTGCAACTGCATTTATTGGCGACCTTGAGATTATGATCCCAATGGCAGGCCTGATTGATGTTGAAGCAGAACTTGCGCGTATTGCTAAGCAGCTTGAAAAAGCAGAAAAAGGTCTTGAGCAGGTTGAGAAAAAACTTGCGAACGAAAAGTTTGTAAGCAATGCACCTGAAGCAGTACTTGCTAAAGAGAAAGCAAAATTAGCTGAGTTTAGCGATGCAAAAACGAAGCTACTTGAACAAAAAGCCAAGATAGAAAGCTTATAATCGCTTTCTATCTTGGCTGGTTTTATACCATTTCGAAAATTAAAAAAAGCCGCATATTGCGGCTTTTTTTTAATGAGTAAATTGGTATGAGATTTACTGTTGCTCAAATAGGCTATCGGTACTTAACCCTTCGTGTTGTAAAATGTCTTTTAAGCGTCTCAACGCCTCAACTTGAATTTGTCTTACACGCTCTCTCGTTAGCCCGATTTCGCGACCAACATCCTCAAGCGTAGACGGTTCATAACCAAGCAAGCCAAAGCGTCGCGCTAGCACTTCTCGCTGTTTTGGATTTAACTCTCCCAACCAATCAACAATGTGTTTGTTAATATCGTTGCTCTGCACTTCGGTTTCTGGACCACCGCCTTTTTCATCCGCGATAATATCCAGCAGTGCTTTGTCATTTTCACCACCAATAGGCGTATCAACCGAAGTGATCTTTTCATTTAGACGGAGCATCTTACTGACTTCTTCGACGGGTCTGTCGAGACATTCAGCGATTTCTTCTGCGGTAGGTTCATGATCTAGCTTTTGTGTCAATTCACGTGCGGTACGCAGGTAAACGTTAAGCTCTTTGACAACATGAATAGGCAAACGAATGGTACGAGTTTGGTTCATGATCGCGCGTTCGATGGTTTGGCGGATCCACCAAGTTGCATAAGTAGAAAATCTAAATCCACGTTCCGGATCAAACTTTTCCACCGCTCGGATAAGACCTAAATTACCTTCTTCAATAAGGTCAAGTAATGCCAAGCCGCGGTTGTTATAACGTCGAGCGATTTTAACCACTAATCTCAAGTTACTCTCTATCATCCGTTTACGAGAGGCTTCACAACCTTTTAATGCTTTGCGCGCGAAGTAAACTTCTTCTTCTGCACTAAGCAGTGGGGAAAATCCAATTTCACCTAAATAGAGTTGAGTGGCGTCTAAGTTTTTAACCACCTCATCTTTGGCAAAAACTTCTTCATTTTCTTCAAGATCTTCAAGTAGTTCGTCTTTCGGCTCGTCAATATTTTCGTCGTCGAGCGTGTCTAACTCTGGAGTTGATTTCGTAGGTAATTTTGCAGTGTGAGCCATAAGTATTCTCCCCAAGCGAATAAAAGTAAGGGTACTCGAACCAATCGATGTACTCGCATTACTTTATGGCAAGTATTTTGCCGGGTTTACAGCTTGACCTTTAAAACGGATCTCAAACCTAAGTGCCGTTTTAGAAGCATCTGTACTACCCATTTCGGCAATTTTATCCCCAACTTTAACTTTTTGCTGTTCTCTGACGAGTAACTTAGCGTTGTGGGCATACGCACTTAGATAATCATCTGTATGTTTCAAAATGATTAAATTACCATACCCACGCAACGCACTCCCTGCATATACCACTACACCGCCAGCAGCAGCCTTAACTGAAGTACCCGGCTTATTAGAGATCTCCAATCCCTTATAACCATTTTCTTTAATGGAAAACTGACGAGTCACCTTGCCTTCAGCAGGCCATTTCCATAGTACCTTATTATTATACAAAGCCTTGGTACTACTAGATTTTTGTGTGGCTTGCCTTTGAACATACTCTCGTTGATTTGGCTTATCAAGCTCTTTTTTGGATGTTTTGTTACTTTTTTGTTTTAAAGACTGAGACTTGTGGTTTACTTTCGTGTATTTTGTGTTCTTTTTGTTTTTATTTCTGGGATACTCTAAGCGTATAACCTGATCCGGGTAAATAGTGTACGGAGGCTTAATTTTATTGATTTTCGCGAGTGTTCTTACATCTTTATTAGCGCTAAAAGCAATTGCAAATAAAGTATCGCCTTTTTTTACTTTGTAACTGCTCCCGTTAATATTAATTTTATGTGTCGAACTGGTCTTACCAGAGTGTAAAGTTGTTACAGGTGCAGGCGTATGATTTGATGAGCAGGCAACAAGCAGGCCGCTTAAACAAATCGATATGATGACCTGAGACTTGTGCATTACTTATATTTTCCAGTGCTACTATCAACGACTATCATATCAATCTAACTTAATTTTGCTTGGTTTTCACATTTTACTGGAAAAAATAGTTATATTTTATGGAGTTGTTTTTAAAGCCTGTAAATTAACCGACTTCGCCAGCAACTAAAGGCACAAAGCGTACCGGTGCTAGGGCGTGGCGAATAAACTGCTCGCCCTGTTTAACAAACAAGGTGAGTGTTTGTGCTTCAACCCCGATGGGAATGACCATGGCACCGCCTTCTTCTAGTTGCGCCAACAACTCATCTGGAACTGATTGTGCAGCGGCTGTAACAATGATCCCAGCAAAGGGCGCTTTTGAAGCCCAGCCTTTCCAACCGTCTCCATGTTTCATCGTCACATTGTATAAGTCCAGCAAATGCAGCCTTCTGCGCGCTTGCCACTGCAGCGACTTGATCCGTTCAATGCTAAAGACCTGCTCAAACACTTGCGCAAGCACGGCGGTCTGATAACCAGAGCCCGTACCCACTTCCAATATGCGCCCCTTAACACCCACTTGCTTTAACACTTCAGTCATTTTTGCGACGATAAAAGGTTGAGATATCGTTTGCCCTTGGCCGATAGGGAGTGCTGTATTTTCATATGACTTATGTTTAAGCACTTCATCGACAAACATATGCCTAGGCGTGTTTGCGATGGCATTGAGTACCATTTTATCTTCTACGCCTTGCTGTTTTAGCAGTTCCACCAGCGCGTTGGCACTGCCCTGATAATTATTCAGCACATACGCCTCTTAAGATAACCAGCTCGCCACGGCATCTAAGCTCTCATAAGCCGTCATATCTACCTTGAGCGGTGTGATAGCGGCATAACCGTTGTTTACAGCATGAAAATCCGTGCCTTCACCAGCGTCACTTTCATGACCTAACGTGCCATACCAGTAAACACTTCGACCCCACGGGTCTATTTGTTCGGTCATGGTATCCGCTTTATGGCGTGAGCCTAATCGAGTGACTTTGATCCCTTTTAAGTCACTTAATGGAATATCAGGGACGTTGATATTAATGATTTGGTCTTTTGGTAGCGGGTGGTTTGCAAGCTTTTTAATGATCTCTACCGTGACATGTGCTGCCGTTTCGTAGTGGGCTTCATTTTTAGAGCAAAGAGAAACGGCAATCGCAGGTAAGCCCACATGTCGACCTTCAGTGGCCGCCGCAACAGTACCTGAATACAGCGTATCATCGCCAAGGTTAGCGCCATTGTTGATCCCTGCAACGACTAAATCCGGCAATTCATCCATCAGTTTGTTCACTCCAAGGTGAACACAGTCGGTTGGCGTGCCATTCACGGAGATAAAACCATTATCTAGCGTAGTCGCTCTGAGTGGGTTTAATAAGGTTAATGAGTTACTCGCACCGCTACAATTTCTATCTGGACCAATGACGGTTACGTCCGCGATTTGTGATAACGCTTGATACAAGATAGCAATGCCCTTGGCGTGAACACCATCGTCATTACTCAATAGGATCTTCATATTTCACCTCTTTTTCTTGTTAGACAATGAGTATCTCACTGCTGTATCGACTCTTCATGTTTATTAAACTTTTTACTGGCATCTTTATGATTAACAAGCTCTCTGAGCAGCGCCGTGGCAAAAGTTCCTTTTGGTAAACTGAATTCAAGGGTTAGCGTACTGTCGTCAGCCATACTCACCTTTAGCGCTTCGGGTATTAATCTAAGCGCTCTACGCTCATTTTTCATCCCAAATTCTGCCAATCCTTCGTGCCATTTAGCAAAAGGTGCCAACCATTCACGCTCTTGCGGCAATAAGCCCCTTTCACCTTTACCAACCAATGGCGCCGAAAGCAAAATATCGCCATTCAGTAACCGCTCGATGAGTTCGCAATCAATCTCTGAGTCAAAAAAGGCGTTACTACCGCTCAGTAAAAAGATTTCACGGTGCCAAGTCGTTGCCAAACCATGCTCTGCCACGCGGCGACTGACGACTTCGTTGAACAGATGAGAGCGAGCGGCTGAAAGCACCAGCCCTCGGAGCTTTTTATCGCGGATCTTTTCACCGTCAAATAACCTATCTGCCATGGCTAAGTTGTGGCCATCATGACCAAAACGTTGTTCTCCAAAATAATTAGGAACCCCTTGGCGTACAGCATTAATACGCGACAGAATATCAAGTGGAGCAGTCACGTTTCTGAGGGTAATGGCAAAACGATTACCCTTATGACAACCTGTTTTTAACTTTCGATTGTGCCGTATTTGTTGCACCACAAAAATAGAGTCACTATTTAATGCACTAAAATCTGTCGACTTTTTAATTGGCACCGGCACACTAAACCACTGCGTACAAACACCGTGTCTGTCTTTAATCCCAGCATAGCTGACATCTCGCGGTGAAATTTGGGCAAATTCTGCAAGCTTTTTAGCGACAAATGCGGTGTTTTCTCCCTTTTTAATGATCTGCAAACAAACGTGCTCACCTTCACCAGTAAAAGGAATATCTAAAATTTCTTCTACTCTAAAGTCTTCTGGTTGTGACTTATAATCGCCGTCAGATAACGGTTTGCCATAAAGATAATTGAGTGTCTTCATGCTTTTACCAATAGCACCACGGCATGGCTTGAGATCCCTTCTTTACGTCCTTCAAAGCCCAGTTTTTCGGTGGTGGTTGCTTTAACATTAACTTGGTCTAGCTGCGCTTCACAATCCGCAGCAAGATTACCGCGCATCGCATCAATATGCGGTCGCATTTTTGGTGCTTGTGCGACAATCGTGACGTCGATATTGCCTATTTGATAGCCAAGCGCTTTCACTTGTTCCATCACGCGGCGTAATAAAATACGACTGTCGATATTTTCAAATTCACTCGCGGTATCAGGAAAGTGCTTACCAATATCTCCCAGCGCAAGCGCACCCAACAAGGCGTCACACAAAGCATGAATTGCCACATCACCATCGGAATGAGCAATAAAGCCCTGTTCGTAAGGAATTTTTTCCCCACAAATCGTCAATGGGCCGGCTCCACCAAATTTATGAACATCAAATCCGTGGCCAATTCTAATCATGCTGTTTACCTTGTTGTTGAATTATAAACTCCGCCAGAGGTAAATCCTCCGGAGTGGTGATCTTAATATTATCTGTGCGTGCGGCTATCAACTGAACTGGTTTTTTTTGTAATTCCATCGCTGATGCTTCATCTGTAACATTGGCGCCTTGCGCTAACCCAAGCTCCAATGCCGCCAATAACTCTTCATACTTAAACATTTGCGGTGTGAAAGCCTGCCATAGAGACTCTCTTGGCACCGTTTTTTGCACCAATTCAGTACCACATTTAATCGTATCTTTAACTTTGGCAGCCAGTATGCCACCTTGTCCTTCATTAACACACTTTGCTATCAAGTGATGAATATCTTCAAGCGCTACTAAAGGTCGAGCCGCATCATGAACTAACACCCAATCAGGGCGACTTGGTGCCAACGCTTTTAGCGCCAGTAAAACCGAGTCGGCACGTTCTTGTCCACCTTCACAGTGGCTAAAACGGCTATCAGGCAGTAACGCCGATGAAAAATATCCATCTTCTTTGGAAACGGCGACCATAAATTGATCGACGCACTCAAGTCCAGCTAGTTTTTCCAGTGTGTGTACTAAAATCGGTTTGCCTAATAGTGGAATATATTGTTTAGGCATCTGCGCCTGCATACGGCTGCCAACCCCAGCAGCTGGGATGACGACTGCAAGTTTATCGTTTCTTTTCATGAGGTACTTTCGGTAATACACGGATAAAAGTTTCGCCAGGTTTAATCATGCCAAGTTCATGACGGGCACGCTCCTCAACTCCTTCAAGGCCGAGCTTTAAATCTTCGATATCCGCTTTTAATAATTTATTTCGTTTACTGAGATTAGCATTGGTTTCTTGGTGCGATTTAACCACGGATTTTATCCGAGTGTAGTCCTCCACGCCGTTGTGGCCGAACCAAAGTCTGTACTGAATAAATAGCGCTAAACCCAACAGCGCAAACTGAAAAAATCGCATTGCTTAATCCAAACTTCTGTTTTTTGAGTCGATTAGGATCACTGACTCATTTTTGTTTTTTGTACTTGTGGCCAATTAATTGAACTGGCAAGTAGCATTTCTCTTAGTGTCAGCCTTCGTGGTACTACCGCTTTGCCAAAATGCCAAGAGTGGCCACAACAGGCTGCGACCATTAACGCTTTAGTCGGCTTGAGCAATTGTACACGCGCTTCATCACTTGCTTGTAAGCTATTGCCATTAACACTAAACCAGCCAAATTGGTTGCAGTGCAATTTGTCAGCCTCACCCACTTGGTCGACACTGTCGAGCCTAACCGTTGTCCCTGTCGGTTCTGCGTATAGCACAGGAACCACCAGCCCTACTTTCACCTTAGTAGTAAAAAATGCTGCGTTGGCAGCCTCATCACATTTAGGCTGTGATTTTTGCTTAGCTAACCAACATCCATTAAAACTATCTAGCTCAAGCGGGACATCACCATGAATAATATGTGTGGCCGCGCGCTCAACATAATACGGCAGGCTGTTTAACAAACGCTGAAGGCGAGTATGATCGGAGAGTTCAGCAAGTTTCGGCAACTCTCTGGCATAAAATACGTTTACAAGCTCGGCAAATACAAGGCGAGATGCTTCGTCATACCAGATTGTATTTTGCTGTTGCTCCAAAACGCCTCCCGTCAATGCAATCTACTTTAGTAGACTGGTGTACATCCTTTATACACTAGCCATGTTTCAAATCAAAGCAAACTGCTCTGTTGTACTTGCTTACGGCTTGGTTCCTAATTTTGCTTGCCCCTCAGCCATAAATTGTACTACTGAACTGCGTTTTTTTCCTATTAAGAAACTACCGTCAGTCAAAAACATAAAGTTCTGCCAACATCGCTTAAATACATCAAAGCGGGTCTCGATCACATCATCTCGAGAGAGACAAAAATACACGGTGGTATTAGCTTGCCAATCAAGAAATTGCTCGATAATTTCAGGAAACGCTTCTCCTGCTTCCCACGGCTGCTCCCAATTGAGGGTCTCTTGCCATGAGTCCGCTTTACCAACCCAGTCTGTTTTATCAAAGAAATCAGGGTGATCTTTTTCGTTGCTTATCATAGTGCTCCAAAGCACCGCAGCACGCGCCGCTGACATTGGTTTTATCAATGCCAGGTCAGATTCTTCGATTGGAAGATCTTTATGTTTGAAAACCCAAGCTTTCTTATAATCGTCCAGCGCAATATAATTCATCTTTAAACACCTTCAGTCTTAATGGCACGGATTATAACATTTCAGCCCGTCACGTACGGCTTTTATTTTTTGGAGCTTGAATTAGTGGATATCACACCTGGAATTTACCGCCACTACAAAGGAAAACTTTATCGTGTGCATGCTTTGGCAACGCACAGTGAAACGCAAGAGAAGCAAGTGGTTTATCAAACCTTATATGGAGATATGAGCTTTTGGGTTCGACCACTTGAAATGTTTTTAGAAGACGTTACGGTCGAAGGCGAAGCGGTGCCTCGCTTCACCTTAATCGAAACCGAAGCAGGGTTGGCAGCGAAAAGCTGATTGTGGCAAGATGAGCCTATCTCATCTGACCACAAGAAGTTGAATTATGTTTAAAGGTACTGATCAATATATTGCTACCTCTGCACTACAACAGGCCGTGAATGCGGCCATCGTTTTAGAAAAACCACTCCTAATTAAAGGTGAACCTGGCACAGGCAAGACCTTACTCGCCGAAGAACTGGCAAAAAGTTTAGATACAGAGCTAATCCAATGGCATATAAAGTCAACCACCAAAGCCCAGCAAGGCCTGTACGAATACGATGCGGTCTCGCGTTTGCGCGACAGCCAGCTTGGCGATCCTCGCGTTAACGACGTTGGCAATTACATCATCAAAGGAAAATTATGGCAGGCGTTTACCGCCACAAAACGTCCCGTTTTGCTCATTGATGAAATCGACAAAGCTGATATTGAATTTCCCAATGATCTACTGTTAGAACTCGATAAAATGGAGTTTCATGTCTACGAAACTAACGAGCAAGTAAAGGCAAAGGTGCGCCCTATCGTTATTATTACTTCAAATAATGAAAAAGAGCTACCAGATGCCTTTTTACGCCGCTGCTTTTTCCACTACATCGATTTTCCAAACAAAGAAGAGATGCAGCAAATTGTAGACGTACATTTTCCACATATTAAAGCGAATTTAGTACAACGAGCACTCGAAAGCTTTTTCCAATTACGCGACACACCAAACCTAAAGAAAAAGCCAAGTACGAGTGAGCTACTCGACTGGTTAAAACTATTATTAGCGGAAGATATTTCCCCTGACAAGTTGCATGACAAATCTAACCAAGGTGGCCTAATGCCGTTATTTGGTGCGCTACTTAAAAACGAGCAAGATGTTTCTTTGGTTGAGAAACTCGCCTTTATGAGCCGCCGCTGATCATGCTCATAGATTTTGTGCTCACCCTTAGGCGTTACGGTATCAAAGCGAGCCTGCGCGAATTACTAGACTGTCTAGAGGCGCTGGATAAAGAAGTTTGCTTTGCCGATCTAGACGGTTTTTACTTTTTGGCAAAAACCATCTTCGTCAAAGATGAAACCTTGTTTGATAAATTCGACCGTGCGTTTGCTGATTACTTTGAGGGAATAGAATCAATAGACCTCTTCTCACAACTTCAACAGCAGCAATTACCAGAGGATTGGTTGCGTAAAGAGTTTGAGAAATCGCTGTCTGAAGAAGAAAAAGCCAAATTGAACGCCATGGGAGGACTCGATAAGCTCCTTGAAACGCTAAAAGAACGCTTGGCAGAACAACAAAAACGTCACGCAGGCGGCAATAAGTGGGTTGGTACAGGTGGCACTTCGCCTTTTGGCGCTTACGGCTATAATCCTGAAGGAATACGTATTGGCCAAGATGGAAACCGCCATCGCAGAGCAGTAAAAGTCTGGGATAAACGTCAGTATCGTAATCTTGACAGTAATACCGACATCAGCAGCCGTAATATTAAGCTCGCACTCAAGCAGTTGCGTAAATTTGCACGCAGCGGAGCAAGTGATCAGCTCGACCTTAATGAAACCATTCGCGCTACCGCAAGACAAGGCGGCATGTTAGATGTGAAAATGGCTCCTGAGCGACATAACTCAGTGAAGGTATTGATGCTGTTTGATATTGGCGGCTCTATGGATGACCATATCCAGCTTTGCGAACAACTATTCAGTGCCGCACACAGTGAATTTAAGCACCTTGAGTTTTTTTACTTTCATAATTGTGTGTACGAGCATGTTTGGCACGATAATAACCGTCGTGACAGCGAATTGCTTGATACTTATCAGCTAATTAACCGATACGGCTCAGACTATCGACTAATATTTGTTGGTGACGCGACAATGGGTCCCTATGAAATCACCTATCCCGGCGGTAGCGTAGAGCATTGGAATCAAGAAGCAGGTGCTACTTGGCTGAATCGTTTAACCAATCACTTTAGTAAGGTGGCTTGGCTTAACCCTCAGCCGCAAAGCTATTGGTCTTATTACCATTCGATAGAGCTAATAAATCAACTAATGCAAGACCGAATGTATCCGCTAACAATAGAGGGACTAAGTCAGGCGTTTAAAGAGTTAAGCTAAAGCAGTGCTGCTTGCAAGGTAAGCACCTTGCAAGCAATGATGCGAAGTTAGTCATTCGCTTCGATAGGTTCTAGTTGTAGTTTTGAAGCAATCAATACGGCTTGAGTACGATTATAGACACCCAACTTTCTGAAGATAGCGGTGATATGTGCTTTCACCGTTGCCTCTGAAATATTTAGCTCGTAGGCAATTTGCTTATTCAGCAAGCCTTCGTGTAAATATTGCAGCACTTTATATTGTTGCGGTGTGAGCGAGGCCACTTGCTGAGCAAGTTCTTTGTCTTCACCTTCAAGTTCAGCCACTTTGTCTTTCATGCCTTCTGGCAACCACGTGTCACCTTCGAGCACTTGCTCTATGGCTTCGGTAATTTGTTCTACTGACGCCGCTTTTGGGATAAAACCCATCGCGCCGTATCCCATCACTTTAGAGATGATAGAAAGATCTTCGCTTCCCGAAACCACAACAACTGGAAGACTTGGATGATCCTCACGGATCCGAATTAGTCCATATAAATCACCATTGCCCGGCATATGTAAATCGAGCAGGAGTAGGTCTAGTTCTTCTTGTTGTTGTAAGACCGAGAGCGTAGTGTCAAAGTTTTCAGATTCGAATACCTCTAGTCCTTCAAACTGCGCTTTTAGAGCCCCCTTAAGCGCCTCTCGAAATAGAGGATGATCATCCGCGATTAAAAACTGATACATGCTATGCTCCTAAAAAATCGGCTGTTATCGTAAAGATAACAGCCGTTATAGTATGTTTATATTAGGTCGCAATTCAAGTTATTCAGTTAACGATTCAATCTATTCTCGATTAATTCATCAACCACACTTGGATCGGCAAGTGTAGAAGTATCCCCTAACTGTTGATACTCGTTGGCTGCAATCTTACGCAAAATACGGCGCATGATTTTACCAGAACGGGTTTTAGGTAAGCCTGGAGACCATTGGATCATGTCAGGGGTTGCAATTGGGCTTAGCTCTTTACGCACCCAATTTCTCACCTCTTTAGTTAACTCGTCAGATACCGCTACTCCTTCATTTGGCGTGATATAGACATAGATCCCTTGCCCTTTAATATCGTGTGGATAGCCCACCACAGCCGCTTCAGCAACCGCTTCGTGAGCGACTAACGCACTTTCAATTTCAGCAGTACCGAGGCGGTGGCCTGAAACGTTAAGTACATCATCCACACGACCGGTGATCCAGTAGTAACCGTCTTCATCACGGCGACAACCATCGCCCGTAAAATAAACGCCCGGATAAGCCGAGAAGTACGTTTGTTCAAAGCGCTCATGGTCGCCATAAACCGTACGAGCTTGTGAAGGCCAGCTATCCAAAATCACCAGATTACCTTCGGTTGCGCCTGTGAGCGTATTACCTTCCGCATCAAATAGTGCAGGAGCAATACCAAAGAATGGACGGGTCGCAGAACCCGGCTTAAGTGCAGTAGCGCCAGGCAGTGGCGTGATCATGATGCCACCAGTTTCGGTTTGCCACCAAGTATCGACGATAGGACAATCGCTATTACCAATTTGTTCGTAATACCAAGACCAAGCCTCTGGATTAATTGGCTCACCGACCGAGCCCAAGATACGTAAACTATCGCGCTTAGAACTTGCAGTCGGCTCGTCACCTTTCGCCATCAAAGCACGGATCGCGGTAGGAGCAGTATAAAGGATAGTCACACCATGTTTATCAACAATTTCACCCATACGCCCAGACGTTGGATAGGTTGGCACGCCTTCGAATACAACTTGAGTACAACCATTCACAAGTGGACCATAGGCAATATAACTATGACCTGTGATCCAACCCACATCCGCGCTACACCAGTAAATATCATCTTCTTGCAGATCGAATACATACTCATGGGTCATTGATGCATACACTAGGTATCCACCTGTAGTATGAACTACCCCTTTAGGCTGACCGGTAGAGCCCGAGGTATAAAGAATAAAGAGCGGATCTTCCGCATTCATCATTTCAGGTTCACATTCAGCAGGTTTATCAGCAACTAATTCATGCCACCATACGTCGTGAGTATTCCATTCAACATCGCCACCAGTTAACTGATGCACAACCACATGGTCGATAGTAGTGACGCCAGCTTGCGCTACCGCCTCATCAACATTTGCCTTAAGCGGCACACAATTACCACCGCGACGGCCTTCATCTGAAGTGATCACCACTTTAGCACCAGAATCTTTAATACGATCTGCAATCGCTGAAGGTGAAAAGCCACCAAACACAACGGAATGGATAGCACCAATTCTTGCACAGGCCTGCATGGCATAAATTGCTTGTGGAGTCATCGGCATGTAAATAGCGACGCGATCACCCTTTGCAACTCCTAGGCTCTTAAGGCCATTAGCAAGCTTTGCGACTTCATCATGTAGCTGTTGGTAGGTAATATTTTCTGTTTGTTCTGGGTTATCACCTTCCCAAATCAAGGCGATTTTATCGGCGCGCTTTTCGAGGTGTCTATCGATACAGTTATAAGAGGCATTTAGTACGCCGTCTTCATACCATTTAATATTGATATGGCCTTTGTCGAATGAGGTATTTTTAACTTTACTGTAGGGTTTGAACCAATCTAAACGTTGACCGTGCTCTTTCCAAAATTCTGCGGGGTCATCAATCGACTTTTGATATAGTTCTTGATATTGCTCGTCGTTGATTAATGCTGCGTTCTTGATTTTTTCAGGAACTGGATAAATGCTCTGTGACATAGTCATCTCCATTATATTTAGAGGTCTAGGTCTGCTAGACACGCTTTTCCTAAGGATCACTCAGCCTTGGGTGTTTAAGTATTAGACCTTAGTTGTAGAACACCTGCAAACGTAAAAGTTTCATACAACTTACCGATTGTACCTAATTTAATACAAACGTTATGATCGCCTTATCCTCCACTCATTTACCGTATGCCACCTTAGTCTAATAGACCAATAGGTAATTGAGTAAAAACCAACCTTAAACAACAGTTAGTGATGATTAAAATGAATATCGGCTGCTGCCAACTTCAAAGCACAGCTATTGAGGAACTGAATTATGACAACGAATAATATTAATAAAAAACTGCTCGCGGTTGCTATCAGTAGTCTCTGCGCTCTCCCTGCCACCGCAGCTGAAATTGGCGATACCAAAGTCAATTATGGTGGCTATATCAAGCTTGATGGCATTTGGAGTGACTTTTCTGACGGCGCATTGGGTGCACAAAATATCGGCCGAGATTTTTACGTCCCAGGCACTACGCCTGTCGGGGTTAATTCCGATAGCGATGCTGTATTTGATATGCATGCTCGTCAATCTCGCTTTAATTTAGCCACTGATACTAAGCTGGATGATGGCAGTAGTATCAAAACTAAGATTGAACTGGACTTTATCGCTTCGGTCGGTGGCAATGAGCGCGTCAGTAACTCTTACTCGCCACGTGTACGCCAAGCTTTTGTGACCTATAAAGGCTTCTTGTTTGGTCAAGCTTGGTCAAACTTTCAAAATGTTAGTGCACTACCAGAGACTTTAGACTTCGTCGGCCCAGCTGAAGGTACCGTTTTCGTACGTCAAGCCATGGCAAAGTACACCAAGGGAAACTGGTCTTTTTCTATTGAAAATCCAGAAAGCACGGTTACCACTGCAGATAGTGGCCGCGTCGTCACAGATGACGCTAGCATGCCTGATTTCACAGCACGGTACACACACAAAGCAGATTGGGGTCATATTGCGGTAGCAGCACTTGCACGCCAAATTACCTATAAAGTCGGTGGAGCCGATGAGTCTGAAAGTTCATTTGGGGTCAGTGCATCCGGCCGTGTTAATTTCGGTGACAATAACTTGAAGTTTATGCTGACACAAGGTCAAGGGCTTGGTCGTTACGTAGGCCTAAACGTCGCTAATGGCGCGGTATATGATGGTAACTCGTTACATGCAATTGATTCGACATCGGGCTTCATCGCTTATCAACATAGCTGGAACGACCAGTTCCGCTCAACATTCTTATACTCATTCTTTAATGCTGATAACGAAAGCGATTTGTTGGCGATAACTGGCGACCCGACAAAATCAAGTATGAGTTACAGCGCAAATTTACTTTATTCACCCGTGAAAAAACTTACTTTTGGTGCTGAATATAAGATGGGTACTCGGGAAACAGAAAGTGGCCTTGAAGGTGATTTAGACAGACTACAACTTTCAGTGAAGTACGTGTTTTAAGGGTTTGTTATTTTAATAGGCTACTACCAATTCACTTCCTAACTGCGGCCTATTGGCCGCTTTTTTATTGTTGGTCGCGATGTGCTTTTTCGAGGCATAAAGTCGCTGCTACGGTGTGTTTTTTGCGGTATGAAAGATCGCGGCTACTCATGGGATTTCATCGTCTAGCGTTGTGACCATATTGCGCCAAAAAAAACCCCGCTGGCTGGCGGGGTTTTACAATCATATAAAAAGCATCATCTTATTGAGCTTTTGCATCCTTCATATAATCAAAGAACTTGCTGTCCGGTGATAACACCATAACGTCATTCTTGTCTTTAAAGGTATTTTTATATGCTTCAAGCGAACGAACAAACCCGAAAAACTCAGGGTCTTTATTATATGCTTTAGCGTAAATGTTTGCCGCCGTTGCATCACCTTGACCGCGAACCGCACGAGCGTTACGCTCAGCATCTGCAAGCATAACTGTCACTCGACGATCAACATCAGCACGGATAGTCTCTGCCTTCTCTTGACCTTCTGAACGGTGCTCTTTCGCCACAGCCTGACGCTCCGCACGCATACGCTGGTAGATTGAGCTGCTTACTTCGTTAGGCAAGTTAATCTGCTTAACACGGACATCCAGCACTTCAATCCCAAGCTCACTCGCACTTTCCGACGCTTGAACTAGTGCTTCTTCCATTAGCTCGCTACGTTCACCCGATACTATCTCTTTGATAGTACGAGAACCGAAGTTTGTTCTTAGACCGTTGTTAACCTTTTGCTTAAGTAGCGTTTCCGCATACTGCTTATCACCACGCGCACGTAGGTAATAAGCGCTAAAGTCATTCACGCGCCACTTCACGTAAGAATCCACGATTAGATCTTTCTTCTCGCTCGTTACGAAACGATCAGGTTGACCATCTAAGGTTTGGATACGTGCGTCTAATTTACGTACTTGGCTAAAGAAAGGAACTTTCAGATGAAGGCCTGGTTCATATACCAACGCATCGCCATTCTCATCTTTTTGTACCTTGCTAAATAGCAATACAATCGCTCTTTGACCTTCGTTTACTACAAAGATACCAGAGAAAGACATGATCACGGCAGTGACTAATAGAAGTAGACTAAAATTCTTCATCTTGATTATCTCCCGTTACCAAATCTGTCGCGATTAAATCTATCGCCGCCTGAATTGACAGAACTATTTTGCTGTTGAGTACCTTCAATCGTTCTACGAAGCTGCTCAATGTCGCTCTGATTTGGCAAACGTACTGGTGACGAAGTGTTACTATGGGATTGCATAATCTTATCAAGTGGTAGATATAGCATGTTATTACCACCTTCAACATCAACCAATACCTTTGAGCTACGGCCCAAGATCTGCTCCATTGCATCAATATATAAACGTTTACGCGTTACTTCTTTTGCCGCTTGATACTCTGGCAGTAACTTCTCAAAACGCTCTACTTCACCTCGAGATTCAAGGATAATACGCTCGCGATAAGCTTCTGCTTCTTGCGTCATACGAGTCACTTGACCACGCGCACGCGGTTCAATTTCCCTTGCATAAGCTTCTGCTTCACGAATGAAACGCTCTTCATCTTCTTGTGCAGCAATCGCATCATCAAATGCGTCTTTTACTTCTGCTGGCGGACGAGAATCTTTAAAGTTAACGTCAGTAACAATTAAACCAAGGTTATATGGTTCAATAATACTGTTTAGCTCTTCCCAAGTGCGCTGACGAACCACTTCACGACCCGTAGTTAACACTTGGTCCATGCGAGAATGACCTACAACGTAACGCAGAGCACTGTCTAGCGCTTGTTGTAAGCTGTGATCAGCATCGGTCACACTGAAACGATAAAGCGTTGGATCTACAACACGATATTGCACTTCAAACTCAACGCTCACGACGTTTTCGTCTTCCGTAAGCATAAAGCCTGAAGCCGACAATGAACGCACCGCTTCAATATCTACAGGAATAACACGTTCGATGAACGTGGCTTTCCAACGCAGACCCGGCTCAGCAATACGGTCAAACTTACCAAATTGCAACACGATGCCGCGTTCAGCCTCTTTTACCGTGTAAATACCACTTAGCGCCCATACGATGGCTGCGATAATAAGTATAAAGACGAAACCAGCACCGCCTAATCCGCCATTACCACCTTTCCCCGGCTTACCGCCGAAAATACCACCGAATTTATTACCAAATTTACGGAATACTTCATCTAGATCAGGTGGGCCTTGATCCCGCCCCCCGCGGTTTTTCCACGGATCGTTATCATTGCCATTATTACCCGGTTCGTTCCAGGCCATAGCTATACTCCATTGTTATTTAAATGAATTAGGTTAAATCTAACAAAATTCGAGCGACTCTCATATAAAAATACGCTCGAAATTGACGATTTTTAACTACCAACGACCAAATCATTGAGATTTCGCCCGAATTCCTTATTGAGCTTTTCCCATTCGATTTTTGGCATTCTTACCGAAACAAGCCAATTGCCTTGCTCGTCGTAGCCTTTTTCATCCACGGCATTGAGCTCAAATAGTGCACCTCGTAAGCGCCCAAGCGCGGGAGGTACGGCAAGCTCAGCCGTGAAAACGGTTTTTGCCAACAACTCTTTAACGGCGTCGAATAACAACGAAATCCCTTCTCCAGAGTGGGCACTTAACCACACTCTGATCGGTTTTCCTTCATCGTCCCTATCTATTCTAGGCGCAACTTCGTCCATTAGATCAATTTTGTTGTAGACTAAAAGTTGAGGAATGTCATTGGCTTCAATTTCCTCTAGAACCAATTGTACCTGTTCTATATTTTCTTTTCTTCTCGGATCTGCAACATCAATGACATGAAGCTGTAAATCCGCTTCACGAGTCTCTGTTAAAGTCGCCTTAAATGCTGCTACCAAGTCATGAGGTAAATGGCGAATAAAACCTACTGTATCTGCTAAGATAACGGGGCCAACATCATCAATTTCTATCTTTCTTAGCGTAGGGTCCAGCGTTGCGAATAGTTGGTCCGCAGCATAAACATCGGCATCCGTAATTTTGTTAAACAGCGTCGATTTCCCCGCATTAGTGTAACCTACCAGAGAAACAGTTGGGATCTCATTGCGACTACGCGCTCGACGCCCTTGCTCACGCACAACGGCTACCTTGTCTAATCGTTTACGAATACTCTTAATTCGCTCTCTTAGTAACCGTCTATCGGTTTCTAATTGGGTTTCACCCGGACCACGTAAGCCGATCCCCCCTTTTTGCCTTTCTAAGTGCGTCCATCCTCGAATTAAGCGCGTAGAGATATGCCTTAGCTGAGCAAGCTCAACCTGCAATTTACCTTCGTGGGTACGGGCTCTTTGCGCGAAAATATCTAAGATCAGCGTTGTCCTATCTAACACTCGGCACTTACAAACGCGTTCTAAATTGCGCTCTTGTGAGGGACTGAGTTGGTGGTTAAATATGATGACATCTGCGTTGTGGATGTTGACAATCTCGGCAATTTCTTCAGCTTTACCCGTTCCGACAAACAACTTTGCATGTGGTGCTTGACGGCTGCCTTGCACAACCGCCACACTACTAACACCAGCAGAAGAAACTAGCATTTCCAATTCACGTAGATCTTCGCGATCTCCTTCGTGTGGAAATTCTATATGAACCAAGACTGCCTGTTCGCCGGCTTCATAACGGTCAAACAAGCATTAAGCTCCTACTAATAAGAATTAATAATTACCTTCTTCACTTTGGTCGCCCGCTTCACTTCCTGTTGCATTTTGGAAGTTAACCGCACGAGCTGGAACCACAGTGGAGATGGCGTGTTTGTAAACCATTTGGTTTACTGTGTTTTCAAGCAAAATCACAAATTGGTCAAATGACTGGATCTTGCCCTGTAATTTAATGCCATTCACTAAAAAAATTGAGACAGGAATGCGCTCACGACGCAAGACATTCAAAAATGGGTCTTGTAAAGATTGGCCTTTTGCCATTTTCTTATCCTTCGTTTTAGGTGTTATTATGTCAGGTCGTTGATTTAATCAGAACACGCTGATTTAACAACTACTATTAGCTTAGCGAAGTTAGAACACGTTGCAAGTTTTCTTGACTATCGGTGTCAAGCCAAGTCACATCTTGCCACCCCCTCAGCCAAGTTAATTGCCGCTTCGCCAGTTGTCTGGTCGCTGCGACGCCTTTGAAAACCATTTCGTTATAATCGCACTCGCCAGCTAAATACTCCCACATTTGCCGATATCCGACACAGCGAATAGAAGGCAAATCAGGGTGTAAATCTTTACGTTGATATAAGGCCAAAACTTCATTTTTAAAGCCTTCATCCAACATTATTTCAAATCTTTTCTCTATACGTTCATGCAAGACTTTTCGGTCACTTGGTGCAATCGCAAATTGATGAAATTGATACGGCAATGCATCCTGTTTGCTTTGCTGCAATTGAGTCATCGTTTTACCACTAATACGATAAACTTCCAAAGCGCGGTTTATGCGCTGCGAGTCGTTTTCGCTGATTTTAGCCGCGGCTTCTGGGTCAATTTCTTTTAACTGTTGATGCAATGCAGGCCAACCCTTTTGTTCAGCCTCGCGCTCCAATATCGCCCTGATTTCGACATCAGCCTCTGGTAATGGCGACAGGCCTTCAATCAAGCCTTTAAAGTACATCATCGTGCCACCCACTAAAATTGGCACCTTGCCACGCTGATGAAAATCATCAATTAGTTTAATAGCATCAGCACGAAACTCAGCAACCGAATAGCTTTGTGCAGGGTCAATAATATCAATTAGGTGATGTGGTGCCTTTGCTTGCTCTTGTGCGCTCGGCTTTGCCGTACCGATATCCATCCCTTTGTACACTAACGCCGAGTCTACACTGATGATTTCGGTATTTAACGCTTGGCATAACTCTATGGCCAATGCGGTTTTACCCGCTGCTGTCGGCCCCATAAGGGTAATGACAGGTAACTTGTTCACATCTAACCTACTAATAAACTGCACTAATCTCGTATTATAGCTGATAGTACATGGTAATTAATACCTACTTAGGCACGAATTACTGCGAACTTAAAAAACTGACCAACTTCTGGGTATCAATTGTAACTGCACTTTTATGAATACGAGCCAAACATGAGGCTTTCGAAAGTAATTTTTCTTTAACTAAATCAAAATGCTGGCTATCGAAATAGCTACTTGGTGTTGAGACTTCTAACCACTGTAACCAATCTTGGAGTTCAGCATCTGAGCTTGGTTCCATCATTTGCTTAGAAATTTCACCAACATCTATGCTATAGAGCGACACAGGCAATTTTTTAACTAAAATATGGCCATCAAAAATTTCAATCGCAAACCCTAAAATTGCCAACCAAGTTTCACGCTGCTGTAATGCTTCCAGTACGGCTTTATCTAACTTGATGCGCACAGGTAACAACAGCGCTTTGCCTTGCAGTGTGCCATCTTGTTCAATTTGCATCTGCCAATATGGCAATAGTCCCTGCCTACAATCACCAAACAACAACTGATTGTCTTGCTCAAGCATAACTTTGCCTTGTGGCAACAACATCCAGCTAGATTTACTGGCGGATATCGGGACGCTACTTACTTCACTTGGCGGTAATGCACCTTCTTCAACTTTATCGAAGTGCTGCATTTGTTGGTGTGATAGCCCTTGATAGAGCTGGTTCACATTGACCTGCTTTTTGCCACAGCCTGTTGCACCGCCATAATTACTTCGACCACTACTTGAGGCTGCTCTTGATGCTTCAGAACGCTCGCCAAAGGCACTTGGAGCCGAATAGGCCTGCGCTTGTGTTTCGGGCTGTAGGGTTGAACGATAACTTTGATGATAGGTTTCATCTACCTGTTCTTGAGGCGTAAATAATGGCGAGGTGGTATCAGGTCCTTGAGTCTCAGTCTCGATTGTACAAGGTAGATCAATTTGTTCCGTCGCGACCTGCTTTATTGCTTGTACAATAAAATCGTGAACCAAGCGCGCTTGATGAAAACGAACTTCGTGTTTCGCTGGGTGGACGTTAACGTCAACTTGTCTCGGGTCTAATTCAAGATATATGACAAAACCGGGGAGATCTTCATGCCCGATTGATTCATCAAATGCTTGACGAATCGCATGCAAGATGAGCTTATCTCGCATCATACGACCATTTACGTAGGTATATTGTGTGCCGTTGTTCACCCCCGCAGGTAACACCCAACCAAATAACCTCAGTCCCTCATGCCCTGAGTCAATAAAGCTTGCTTGCTGTAAGAATGCTTTACCGCCAACTTGCGCAACTCGCTCAACCCCTTTTTCAATAGTGCGTGGGCGATATTGACGAACCACCTTTTGGTTATGAGTGAGCGTGATGGCAACATCAAAACGACTCAATGCAATGCGCTTAACCAATTCATCAATATGGCTAAACTCGGTTTTTTCGGTGCGTAAAAACTTCCTGCGCGCAGGCGTGTTGAAAAACAGATCTTTGACTTCAATGGTGGTGCCATCTGGATGCGCGGTAGGTTGAACCTGCACAGCCATATCTCGCCCTTCAGCGAAAGCTTGCCAAGCAGTTTCTTGCGCTTGCGGCTTAGAGCTCAGAGTCAGCCGCGATACTGAACTGATGGATGCCAGCGCCTCACCTCGAAAGCCAAGCGAAGCAATACATTCCAGATCGTCCAAACTTTTCAGTTTACTTGTCGCGTGGCGAGACAACGCCAACATCAGCTCGTCTTTAACAATACCAATACCGTTATCACGGATCCGAATGAGCTTGTGCCCTCCACGCTCAATATCTATTTGAATGCGCGTCGCACCAGCATCAATACTGTTTTCCACCAGCTCTTTCACAACGGACGCTGGCCGCTCCACCACCTCACCGGCAGCGATTTGGTTGGCCAACCGAGCTGGAAGTATTTCTATCGTCATCATTTACGCTTTTGGAATAGTTAAGACTTGCCCAATAAACAAGGTATTGCTTTTCAGGTTATTTGCTTTTTTCAGTTCACTGACCGTAATACCATAACGGCTAGCCAGCACACTCAATGACTCGCCACTTTTTACTTTATGCGTAACCGGCTTGTTGGATTGCATTCGCGCAAAGAGCGAATTATCCGGTGGGTTCTTCTCATAATAGCCCTTTATCGAACTAAAAATCGCTCGAGCTAAACGCTCTTGATAATGTGGAGACATTAATAGCTTTTCTTCTTTGGGATTTGAAATAAAGCCAGTTTCCACCAGGATCGAAGGTATATCTGGTGATTTTAATACCCCAAAGTTTGCGGCTTGCGGTCTGCTCTTGTGCATTTTTGCCACTTTTTTCAGTTCTTTGACGACTTCTTCTGCGACCTGAAACCCAGTTTTCATCGAGTGTTCCATCGACATATCAAGTAGCGCTTTGGCCAAATACTTTTCGTTGGCCGTATCTTTAATTAAATCGGCAGCCCCTCCCAATAATTGTGAGTGTTTTTCTTTGTCTTCTAGCCATTTACCTATTTCTGAATTTGCTCTGCGCAATGATAACACCCAAACCGACGCACCGCGTGGTTGAGGGCTGGTGAAGGCATCTGCGTGAATAGACACAAAGAAATCCGCTTTTCTTTCGCGTGCTCTTGCGGTTCTCGTATTCAACTTAAGGTAATAATCGCCAGTACGAATAAGCTTTGCGCTCATTCCCGGCTGGCTATCGACTAAGCGTGCTAAACGCTTCGCAATTTGAATGGTTACGAGCTTTTCATAAGTACCAGAAGGTCCAATAGAACCTGGATCTTCACCACCATGACCAGCATCGATGGCGATGACTATATCTCTATCTTGCGCGAGTGTTTTTCGTGGTGTGGCAGTTTTTGTATCGTCATAAGCACTCATCTGCTTACCATACAAATCAACGACTAAGCGGTTTTTATACGGGCCAGTTGGTGCTAGCGCAAAGATTTTTGGCGTAGCGCTGCGGCTAAGCTCCACAACAATACGTGCAGAATTGTTGTTTTTCGGCTTGCTGTGGCGCACCTTATTGACAACTCGATGTTCGTCAGGAACACTCGGAAAGTCTTTTTTTTGCTTGGTGTTTTCAAGGTCGATAACCAAGCGCAGCGGATTTTTCAGCACAAAATAGCTGTAATCTGGCTTATTACTCATATCAAAAACAATACGAGTGCTTTCTGGGGAGGGCCAAACACGCACACTTTCGATGGCGTTTTGGGCGATGCTGTGCATACTCGTTAAGAGCATGCAGATTAAAATGAAAATATAACTAATAGTCGGCTGATTACGCATAATCTTGTAATTGTTTTAATAGTGCCTCGCCGCGGCTAGACTTGGCCTCAAGTGTAATTTGACGGCCATCACCAGCATACTGCATTGTGACGTCTATATCTGGGTTTGGAATAAAGCCTTCACCTTTTTCAGGCCACTCAACAACACAGATAGCATTACTTGCAAAGTAATCCCGGATCCCCATGTATTCGAGCTCTTCAGGCGAACCTAATCGATATAAATCAAAATGATATATTGAGACATCATCCAGTTCATAAGGTTCAACTAAGGTATAAGTTGGACTTTTTACCTTACCTGAATGACCAAGGCTTTGCACGATCCCGCGAGTGAGCGTAGTTTTACCTGCGCCTAAATCACCGTGTAAAAATAGTACCGCACCTTGACGAATAACATTGGCAATTTTATTACCCATGGCAACTGTTGCTGGCTCATCAGCCAAATCGAATTTCATATGACCTGTCGTCACCCTAAAATACCTCGAATATGTTCGAATAAATCCCCGGCCAACATACCTTTTTCGCCATCATGAGCAGCCTGCTCGGCAGCCAAACCATGAATATACACGGCTAGGTTTGTTGCAGCAAATGCTTCCATCCCTTGGGCAATTAAACCGCCTATGATACCAGATAAAACATCGCCCATCCCAGCACTCGCCATTCCTGCACAGCCTGAACGATTAATATTTATCCGCTCACCTTCAGATATCAAACTGCCCGGCCCTTTTAGTACCGTAACAGCGCCATATTCATGGCTAATTTTTTTAGCCACCGCGAAGCGGTCGTGTTCATTTAGTGGTGTCTCTAAGTGGTTCAATAATCGTCTAGCTTCACCTAGGTGAGGCGTTAACACCCAGTTTGATTTTTGCCTCGGTGCATGCGCTAAACAATTGAGCCCATCAGCATCCACAACCATCGGCAATTCAGTTGCCATCGCACAGTTAAAGAGAGCTTTGGCCCAAGCGTCTTGACCAAGCCCGGGACCAAGCACTATCACACTGGCTTTTTTCATCAATGGCGATAACTCATTCGTACTCTCAACACCGTGTACCATTAATTCAAAGCGCCCCTGCAAGACGCTCGCGATATTATCAGGATGAGTAGCGACCGATACAAGGCCAGCCCCTGCTCGCAGAGCGGCTTCTGCTGCCAATCGAATTGCCCCAGCCATACCACGATTACCGCCAATAAGTAACACATGGCCATGTGCATTTTTATAGCTATCTAGTGCTCGCAGTGGCCTTGCTGCCATTAATGTTTCATGATTTAAATAATTAGAAGTTGGCGTTACTAGAGTTTTGAATGCTTCACCAACATCCAAGTCGGCTAACAATAACGTTCCCACAAAACACTTAGCTGAGCCGCTAAGTAAGCCCTGTTTTAACGCGATAAAGGTAATGGTTTCGGTAGCTAAAAATGCACTAGATGCAACTTCTCCTGTTGTGGCATTTATACCGCTCGGTACATCAAGTGCCAACCTAGTAACCGGCAGTTTATTTATTCTGTCATAACAAAGGCAAACATGCTCAGGCAACTCACCTCTAAAACCAGTGCCGAACACGCCATCAACCACAACCGAAAACTGACTTAACTCTGCATCGTTTAAAGAAAAAACCAATGCGCCTTGGTATTGAGAGAATGCCTGCTGCGCATCACCCGTTAAGCTTTCGGGTGCAAATAACGCAAAGACGGTGACGGAAAACCCAGCCTGTTGACATAATTGAGCGACGACAAAACCGTCTCCTGCATTATTGCCTTTACCGGTGATAATTAAGATATGGCTGGATTTGGGCTGGCTGTTTTCAATAAAGCGAAATGCAGCGGCCCCAGCTCGTTGCATTAAGGTACTTAGATCAGTGCCTGATAGCTTAGCGGCTTTTGCTTCATATTGCTGCACTTGTTGGGCTGAATAAGCAAATTGTGGTAAATTGTCCGTGTATTCATTAGCCATTATTTCTTCCCGTGACGACCGATAATATCAATTATAGTGAACTTGCAGCACAAATTAAGCAATGGGGCCAAGAACTTGGCTTTGCAGAAGTCGGTATAACCGACATTGATTTACGTGAGCATGAAGCGCAACTTCAGCGCTGGTTAGACGCTGGCTATCATGGTGAGATGGCGTATATGGCGGCGCATGGAATGAAACGTGCTCGCCCCGCTGAATTGGTTCCTGGCACTCAGCGTATTATTTCGGTAAAAATGAACTACCTGCCACCTGATGCTAGCTTTGCCAGAGCGCTTGGTAATAAAACCACCGCCTACATCTCTCGTTATGCATTAGGCCGAGACTATCATAAAGTGATGCGCAACAGACTCAAGCAGCTCGGACAAAAAATTGAGCAAGAAGTCGGGGCGTTAGGGTTTCGTCCTTTTGTTGACTCTGCCCCAGTGCTGGAGCGACAAATTGCAGAAAAAGCTGGGCTTGGCTGGCGTGGAAAAAACAGTCTAGTGATTAATAAGCAGGCGGGCTCTTGGTTTTTCTTGGGTGAACTGTTTGTTGATATTCCTCTTCCTATTGATAAACCAAACCAAGAAGAGGGTTGCGGCCGTTGTACTGCCTGTCTAACTTTATGCCCCACCGGCGCTATAGTCGAACCTTATGTCGTCGATGCAAGACGCTGTATTTCGTATCTCACCATAGAGCTTCAAGGCGCTATTCCAGAAGAGTTTAGGGCAAAAATGGGCAACCGGATATACGGTTGTGATGATTGCCAGTTAGTTTGCCCGTGGAATCGCTATGGCCAAATAACGGAAGAAACCGACTTTTTGCCGCGAACTCAACTGAAAGATCAGCAGTTATTGAGTTTATTTGCTTGGGATGAAGCAACATTTTTGAAGAACACCGAAGGTAGCCCCATTCGTCGGATTGGACATGAACGTTGGCTACGAAATTTAGCCGTTGGCCTTGGCAATGCACAATACGATGAAGCTATCGTTATAGCGCTGGAAGCAAAGCGTCAAAATACCACTCCCCTTGTTATCGAACATATCGACTGGGCGCTGGAGCAACAAAGGCAAAAGTCAGATCAACATGAGCGCAAAAAAGCAAGGCTGATCCGCATTATTGAAAAGGGCTTACCACGAGACGCTTAGCTGGATTGTCGCGCTAAAGCACGACCTACGGCCAAATAGGTGAACAGAATTGCGTTAAAAAAGTCGCGCTAAAGCGCGACCTACGGCTAAATAGGTGAACAGTATTGCGTTAAAAAAGTCGCGCTAAAGCGCGACCTACGGCGGTATTGGAAGTGAAAGAGACTATTCTGAACGTCGGGAAAGTAGTTTTAAATCTTCCTCGATATCATAGAAACCACTTTTCACTTCTCGCACACTTTCTTCTCGTGCCACTGAACTTTGAATCGCTTTATCGACGTTTTGATAGATAAACATCTCCTGATCTTCATCTAAGCCCATCGTCGGAATGCGCTCTTCGAATAGCTCCTGTAGTGAGCGGAATACTTCTTCATTTTCTTGACGATTTTTATCAAGCAGCGACACCATGCTGTTAAACTTACCCTGCACCATTTTTATCGCTTCTTCCAAATCTTCATGTTGCTGTACCAGCTTGCGTTTAGTAGAAATGGCAATCAACTGTTGCTCAGTTACACTGGCAATAAAACAAATATGATCCCGTAACCTTCCGTGTTTATCAGGGTCGTCTCCCGGCATATTGAGGATCAAAATACTCAAAAACGGGTAGTTAACCAATATGCGATTGGTAAATTCATGTAATCGCCCTTTGGTGTGTAAGATCTCAAATAATTCAATCACGATAGGCGAACAAATACCCGCAGTTGCGAAGTGATGTTTTTGTCCCTCAAGCCGGACCTCAACATTACAATTAAGTCCCAGTCCCTTTAAACATTGACATAGCGCTTCTGCCAGTCTCGGGATCGTTTCTATGTCACCAATTTGCTCAATGTAGTTAACAATCTGCCCCATTTCACTGCTATTAGCCATGGCGCTAAATGCCGTGGAAGTTGCATCCTCAATTTGCTGAGCCAGAATATCTTTTTCTAATAGCATTTGGTTCAAGTGCGTGAGCTTAGCTTTTAACTCACCTTGGCCAAACGGCTTAACAATATAATCTTCAGCACCAACCGAATAGCCTTCCATCCGCTCTTCAACAGAACCTCTTGCCGACACAAACATAACAATAATATGCTGTGTATTTGGGTTGGCTTTAATCGCCTTACACACCTCATAACCACTCATCTTTGGCATGCTTACATCAAGCAAAATCACTTGAGGATCGAAGTCTTCAACTACAGCTAGACATTCATGACCGCTTTCAACGGTTTTTAACTCAAAGTCTAAGTCTTCTAAAATCTCTTCAATGATTTCTAAATTAAATGGTTCGTCGTCAACAGCTAAGATTCTTCGTAAAGCCATAAATAGATGTCCTTCCTTCGTTGGTTCACAATGGGAAAAGGTACTGCGGGGAAAATACGGTAACTTCAGATCTATGCTTCAACAGCTCCCAACCACATTGTATTTTTACAAGCTCTATTATTATTTATAGACGCTTACTCAACGCCTTTCCAATCACACCAATTACATCGCATTACTTTAAAGGTGCTCTATTAAAGGCAAGCTCACATTAATACACGCACCGCCCTCAGGATTGTTTTCTGCGTATATCTGCCCTTTGTGCAATAAAATAAACTCCTTACAAATAGCAAGGCCTAATCCCGTGCCGCCAGCACCGCTGTCTGTTTTACTACTTTGTACAAACTTGGCAAAAATTTGCTCCAATTCATCATCAGGAATACCAACTCCTTGGTCGGTGATCTTGATATGAATATCTTGATCTTTACAGCTTAGCAGTACTCTCACCTCACTACCTTCAGGACTAAACTTGAGCGCATTACCTAATAAGTTTCTGATCACTTGGTTCATTTGCTCCGGATCGCAAAAGGTCATCACGCCTTGCTCTGGCTTTTCAAAGCGAATTTTTATCTTTTTCTCAAGCGCAGTGCCGGACACATCTTCAATGCCGCTTTGGATCACATTAATCAAATTATGGAAACTTGGATTAAATGGAAAACGTCCCGCATCTAGTTTTGATAAATCAAGCAAGTTATTAAGAAGCACCAATAGGCGCTCACCGCTGGTTTCGATACGAGATAAATATTTTTTGAGTTTATCTGTAGGTACTTCAGGAGCCGTGAGTTTATCTAAACCAAATCGAGCGAAACTTAAAATGGAGTGCATTGGCGTGCGTAATTCATGGGACATATTGGCCAAAAATTCAGATTTTGATAGATTAGCCGCTTCCGCCGCCTCTTTAGCTTTTTGTAACTGTGCTGTTCGAGCTTGCACTTCAAACTCTAGCAACTCTTTGGTTTCTTCTAACACTTCTTGCTGCTCTTTAAGCTTTGAGACATTTTTAAAAATGACGGCAAATGCCATATCTCCATGATGATCAATTTCATTAAACGTTCCCATTAAAGGAATGCTGCGTTCGCCAGCTTTTGGCAAACTCAGTTCACAGTTGAAGTGCTTTAACATACCAACATGCTTCATTAAGTCGCGCAATTGCGATACTGATATTTCATCAAATAGCTCAAAAATCGATAACGGCTGCAATTCTTCTTGTGTAAGTTCAAACAACTCGCAACACGCATCATTTGCTTCAATGATATGACCTTGACGATTGAACAACATAATCGGATCTGGGGTATGCTTGTAAATCACTCGCAACAGACTATCGCGCTCTATCAATGCGTCTACCGTATCCTGTAAACGCTCAACTAGCTCTTGGTTATGGCGCCTCAATAACTCCGTTTGCCATAGTTTATGTAAGCTTTGTAATAAATCGCTCTCATCAAACGGCTTGATCAGAATGTCTTCAACCCCTTGACGCACGGCTTCTAACATATCCACTTGATTAACCCGAGAAGTCATCAATAAGCAGCGGCAATTGTGATGCACTTGACGAACTTTATTAAATACATCTAAACCGGTATCTTTCTCTAGATTAAAATCACAGATCAAAAGGTCGACCGACTGTCGTTCAACGACTTGCATCGCTTCATTGAGCGTTGTGGCGGTTGTGACAGCTAATTGTGCACCACGCAGGCCGTTTGCCAAGGCTTCAAGACGAGGAGTATGATGGTCGACCAGCAATACTTTAGGCAGTACTAAGGTGTTAGTAGAACCGATTTCCAGTAGGCGCTCAAGCAAGCCAGTAATATCTTTATTGGCAAAGAAGGGATAGATAACAATACCATTTGGTAGGGCACGGTTAATTTCGCTAAACGACTTCAAGTGCTCCGCATTGTCGGGTTTTGGAGCCAATAAAACTAACTTATCATGTTCTCTTAATTGGTATAACGCTTGGAGCTTATTGGCGGGCACACCATGAGCGATAACGATGACATCAAATTTATCGAAATCGAGATTTGCTTCTAGACTCCGGTAATGCACATGCTCTACCTCACCACCGAGTAACTCAAATAATACCTTTACTCGCATCGCTTGCACACTGCTGCTGTCAATAATCAGCACGCGATTCGTCATAACCAGATCCTTTACCGATAATTCTGAGATCCAGTTTAGTAGAAGAATCACAAGACGCTAAAAAATAGCACTATTTTGATATGTTCTACGCGGCGACTACACTTACTTTTTGAAACAATAGTCCAACGGCATATCAAACTAAGCGAGAGACTTACCCAAAATCGTCAAGCTATAGCGATTACCATCCATAACCGCGACATTGGGTAATTCTCCCCACTTTTTATAACCGTGCTTTTCAAACAAGCGGATACTGGGGAGATTATGAGAAAAAATAAAGCCAAGTAACGTTGTTATAAACAGGGTTGGCGCTTGCTGCTCCGCAAAATCCATGAGTTTACTACCTAACCCTTGGCCTTGTGCGGCTTTTGCAAGATAAATACTCACCTCAGCCGTACCATCGTAGGCAGGGCGTCCATAAAAGCTGCTAAAGCTTATCCACGCAACCACCTCATCTGCCTGCTCTACCACATAAATTGGGCGATTTTGCGTATGTCCGGCGAACCAACTTTGCTTTTGTGCTACGCTTACGGGCTCCGTATCCGCCGTGACTTTGCGGCTCGGTATCGTTTCGTTGTAGATGGCTACAATGGCACAAAGGTCATGCTGTTTGGCGAGTCTAATATTCATGAAGGCTGATCAAGGTAACGAATATTTTCGTATCATAAGAGATAACATAAATAAAAGGAAAGCACTGATGATAAAAAGTCTTTCGATTCTGAGCTTAGCGCTTGGTTTCCTAATCTCGAGTAACGCGTATGCAAAGACATCCAGCTGTGATGATTTTACCAATGTTGAGCTGCGAAAACTGCGTTCTGACGACTCACTCAACCTGTGTGAATTTAAAGACAAACCACTCCTCATCGTAAACACAGCCAGTAACTGTGGATTTACTGGTCAGTTTGAAGGCCTAGAGCAACTACATCAAAAATATCAAGATAAAGGCCTTGTTGTACTTGGGTTTCCCTCTGATGACTTTTTCCAAGAAGAAGACGACGAGAAAGAAACTGCAAAAGTCTGTTTTATCAACTACGGCGTAACCTTCAATATGTTTGCTACCTCGGAAGTCAGAGGCTCTGATGCCAACCCCATTTTCCAACATTTGAATGAAGTAACAAGCTCTCCAAACTGGAATTTTTACAAATACTTAGTGTCAGCTGATCGTAAAACAATTAAGCGTTTTAACAGCCGCACTAAACCTATGTCTGACGAGCTCACTAGCGAAATTGAAAAACTCTTGCCTAGATAAGCTGATTTTTTAACGTACCTAGATTAGAATAAAGTATGAATAATAAATAATCATCGGAGAAATTATGGCAATCGCTAGTGCAAGACACATCCTAGTAGATAGTGAAGCGCAATGCATGGAGCTCAAAGAACGCATTGCAGCAGGGGAAGATTTCGCAGAAATCGCAAAGCAGTACTCCAATTGCCCGTCGGGCCAAGATGGTGGTGCGCTAGGTGAGTTCGGACCGGGCATGATGGTGCCTGAATTCGATAAAGTGGTTTTTTCAGCCCCAATCAATCAAGTACAAGGGCCAGTGCAAACGCAATTTGGTTTTCACTTGCTTGAGGTAACCAGTCGTAGCGATTAATTCGCTTGCGAAAATTGAATCACTTCGCCATCATTCCGTAATACCAACTCGCTACATTTTCTGAATGAGCGAAAGATACTTAGTTGAAGGAATGATGGCATGAAACTTATCGGTTCGAACACCAGTCCATACGCCCGTCGAATTAGAATGTGGGCCGCGGCTAAACAGCTCCCAATGAGCTACCAGCATATAGACATATTTTCTGAAGCAGGCCATGACGAACTTATTCGCCATAATCCTGCTCGTAAGATCCCATTTTTAATAGACGATGCACAACTTATTTGTGATTCCAATTTGATTGTTCGCTACCTCCGCGAAAAGCATCAACTTCCATTTCCCAGTTGGGATCAAGAAAACTGGTTGGTCCTTATCAATGCCTGCAATGATTCTTTGGTGGAGCTGTTACTTAGTAAGCGCTCTGGTTTTGACATTGAACAAGATAAACTATTTTTTAATCTACAGCGGGAGCGAATTGGCCATACCCTGCACTATCTCAATGAAGAGTGTGTGACAGAAGAGTTTTTACACTGTGATTATCTCCAAATCAGTTTATACTGCCTTATTGATTGGGTTCTATTTAGAGAGCTCGTCGACCTGAGCGATTACACCAACCTAATGGCATTTCATAGCCGTTGGCAAAGCCAAGCAATCGCCCAGCAAACTGATCCACGAAATTGAGAACACCTATGATGAATGAAGAAGAAATTGGCTCAGAAGTCAGTGAGTTTATTGAGCAAGTAAAAAATACTGAAAGCGTTTGGGCACTTAGCTCTGATGACGGTGGCATGGTTGTGGTTGACTCTAACCAGTTTGACGAGACTGATGTGTTATTGCTGTGGGATAGTGAAGAAAAAGCGCAAGCTCAATGTCGCGACGAGTGGAGTGAGTTCTCGCCGATGAGTATTGATGTTGAAAGTTTTCTTGACGAATGGGTGCTCGACCTAAAAGAAGATGATGCACTCGTTGGTCTAAACTGGAACGATGACAACGTTTGTGTTGAAATCGAGCCCGTTGGTCTTGCTAGACTACTTGTCGATATCGAATAAAAGCACACCGCATCAACATGGCGCTCACCCCTTGTGAGTGCCGCTATTCACCGGGCTTTGATACCAAAGCAACTAAAGTCCCTTCAATGGCTCTTACATAAGCTTGTGTTACTCTGCCCTTTTGGTTTGGTGGGCTTAATGGCTCAGCCCCAGCGGCTACTGCCTTATCATAGCATTCAGGGACATTTTCACAGCTGATGCTAATTTCAAAACCAAGTGCAGGCTGTTTGGGATGGCAACGAATATAGTCTTGCCTAAACTGTGATTGGGCCAATGGATGACTGGCAAAGGCGAGTTTCACTTCTCCGGTGTCTAGCTCACCATAATCCCCTTCATCGGTCATATCAAAAGTGCTCAAACCAAATGCTTGATAGTAAAAATCCAGCACTTCCTCAACACATTCTACATAAATCACCGTTTTGGCAAACACCTAATCCTCACTATCAATAAAACCTAATGTAACTATATATAACTTAAGCACAAATGTTGGGCAAGGTAAAACAAAGTGAGAGAGTTCTGGGTTAACGTTAATTATAGTCAGATGTGGAAACAGGAATCGGTTGGATAGATATGGAACTTATGTTTAGCTCGACGCACTAACCAGATGGCGTCGAGCTAAACTTCACGCAAAGAGCCTTACGGCTTATTGCGGTTTTCTTTTGCAAATGCACGAAGCTTACGCTTTTGCGATAGCGTCATTTTGTTTGAACGGCCAGCGTAAGGGTTATCCCCTTCGCGGAATTCAATCTTAATCGGCGTACCCATTACGTTAAGCGCTTTACGATAGTAGTTCATTAAATAGCGCTTATAGCTATCTGGCAGTTCATGCACCATATTGCCGTGGATAACGATACGCGGCGGGTTATAACCACCTGCGTGTGCATACTTAAGTTTTACCCGACGTCCACGAACCAGTGGAGGCTGGTGATCCGCCTGAGCCATATCCATAATACGGCGTAACATTGCCGTACTTACTCGCTTAGTCGCTGATTCATAAGCTTCGTCAATCGACTCAAACAAGTGACCAACACCTGTACCATGTAATGCGCTGATAAAGTGCAAACGAGCAAAATCCACAAAGCCCAGTCGTCTGTCTAGCTCAGTTTTGATGCGCTCTTTGACATAATCATCAAGGCCATCCCATTTGTTTACCGCAATAACCAACGAGCGACCCGCATTTAGTGCAAAACCAAGTAGACTCAAGTCTTGATCTGAGATCCCCTCTCGCGCGTCTACAACGAGCAATACCACATTGGCATCTTCAATCGCTTGCAGTGTTTTGATAACCGAAAATTTCTCTACGACATCGCTGACTTTCTTACGTTTACGCACGCCGGCAGTGTCGATTAACACGTATTCTTTATCATTGCGCGTCATCGGAATGTAAATTGAGTCGCGCGTTGTGCCCGGCATATCGTAAACGATAACGCGGTCTTCACCTAAAATACGGTTAGTTAGTGTTGACTTACCGACATTTGGACGACCGATAATCGCGAGTTTAACAGGCTTGTCTTCAAAACCCGTTTTACCGTCTTCGACTTCTTCACCTTCAAGGTAAAGCTCGGCGATATCTTCATCGTCATGCTCAAGCTCTTCATCTTGAGCCGTAAGCTCAGCGATAATCGGTTGTAGCGTCAGCTCTAATAATTGAGTAACACCTCGACCGTGCGCGGCGGCGATCTGTTGAACGTCACCGAGCGCTAACTGGTAAAACTCAGCACAGTTGGAGTCAGCATCAATGCCATCCGTTTTATTGGCGACAACAAAGCAGTTTTTCTGTTGTTTACGAAGGTGCTGCGCGATAGCTTGATCAGCAACCGTCATACCTGCGCGCGCATCCACCAAAAATAGCACAATATCCGCTTCTTCAATTGCAAGCAGCGACTGCTCGGCCATTTCAGTTTCAATGCCTTCTTCAGAGCCATCGATACCACCCGTGTCTACCACAATAAACTCGTAGCCTTCATAGTTTGCTTGGCCGTATTTACGGTCGCGAGTCAGACCCGGAAAGTCAGCAACTAACGCGTCACGAGTACGTGTTAAACGATTAAACAGTGTGGACTTACCCACATTAGGTCGCCCAACCAGAGCGATCACAGGAAGCATAGACTACCTCTTTTAAAAACAACAAAAGGCTTCGCAAAAGCGAAGCCCCATAAAATATCTAAAAATTCAGAAAGTTACTGCGGAATTTGAACTGCGCTAAGTTCACCATCACGCGTGTAAACAAATACTTTGCCATCAACCACAATCGGTTCGACAAAAAAGCCTGAACTATCAAACTCGGTACGCGATACCAACTCACCAGAGCTCTTATCCAGCCAGTGTAAGTTACCTTCCTGATCGCCAACCACTACGTAGTTGCCAGCAACCGTAGGAGCGGTTAGATACCAACCGCGCAGAGCAGGTTGTGTCCAACGTTCAATACCAGAGTTTTTGTCTAGTGCGTACAGTACGCCGTCGCTATCAACCAAATAAATTACGTCAAGATCGAGTGTGAGGTCTCGGTAACTACTGTACTCACGATCCCACACTACATTGCCGCTGCGCACATCAATAGCGACTAGTTTACCATTATAGGCGATAGAATACACATATGCGCCGCTTACAACGGGTTTAGTATCAACATCGACCAAACGTTCAAACTCAGAAGCCCCTTTTGCAATTGCAACATCCGAGCTCCAAGCAGTAAAACCGTTTTCAGCGATCAGTGCGGTTAACTTGCCACTTTCTTCGCCAACCAATACACCACCATTCGCGCTCGTTGGTGAGCTTAAACCACGTAATGTCAGCGCAGGAACTTCTTGCTCATAGTGCCAACGCTCTTCACCTGTATCTGGGTGCAGCGCAACCAGCTTGCCTGAACCTAAGTTAACGTAAAGAAGACCGTCACCTGCAGCTGGCGCAGACAGCGCTTCACCTGGTACTGACTTACGCCAAACGATTTCGCCAGTTTCACGGTCCAGCGCAAAAACCTGTCCGTGCTCAGAACCAACATACAGTTTGCCATAAGCTTGTGTGATCCCACCTGACAGCTTCGCACTGTCACTGTCTTCCCATGGCCAAAAGCTCTTATTCTCACGAACATCAACTCGCCACTTTTCTTCACCTGTTTGTGCGTCAAATGCTGTCACTAAACCTTCACGGGCAGCTGCAAAAACAGTGCTTTGATAGCTTACTGGAGATAAGCGTGAAAAGTAGTGCTCAACCCCGTCACCAATCCCCTCTTGCCATACAACAGCGGCGTCGAATTGATTGTTGATCTCAGGGAGCGTTAACTCTTCTTCATCATCACTTGAAGAGCAACCCGCGGTGAGTGCTGCAACACATAAAGCCAATGAGGCCATCGTTAACTTCTTCATGGCAGCTCCTTAAACCGTTGTCTTTTGTGCAAGATCATCCAGTTTAATTTGCAGCATAGGATTGCTATTGCCTTCCGCTGCTTCTAATGCCGATTGATAAGCGCTTCGTGCTTTATCTTTGTCGCCTTGAGCAAGGTAAATATCACCTTGGATCTCAGCAAGCTGCGCCTTAAACGCTTCAGGCATTGGCTTAGCCAGTGTTGCAAGTGCTTGTTCGTATTGAGACTGAGACGCTTGTACACGTGCAAGTCTTAACAACGCCGTTGCTTTTAGCTCAGCGTTGGCTACATTATCAGCCGCCCAAGTTAGCTTCTCAGCAGCTAGCTTAAGATCGTCTTTGTCGATTGCCTCTTTAGCAGCAACGAAAGCTGCTAACACGGCGTAGTTAGAATCTGCATTTGCAGCAACAAAAGCGTCGCTTTTTGCTAGTACATCGTCACTTTCAACAACCTGAGTGTATGCTTCGGATGCTGCTTCTGCGCTCTCGATCTGGCTTTGGTTATACGCTTTCCAGCCATATAAACCACCTAAACCAAGCACAGCACCGACTACAATCGTTGTGCCATTTTCACGGAAAAATCGTTTTATTGCTTCTGCTTGTTGTTCTTCTGTTGAATAAATTTCCATTCTAACCTCTTAGCTTACCAGCTCTGCTAACAGCGTTTTTACTTCTGCAAGTGGTAAGGTGATTTGTTCTTTCTGTTCACGCAGATACTTCACTGTCACTTTGCCTTCAGCGAGTTCATCTTCGCCTAGCACTAGCGCAATAACAGCATCGCTTTTATCTGCACGTTTAAATTGTTTCTTGAAGTTGCCACCGCCACAATGAACCATCACGCGAAGGCCAGCAATATCATCTCGTAATTGCTGTGCAACCACTGGAGCTTGAATAGCCGCTTTGTCACCCATCGCAACAACGTATACGTCTGCATTACGACGAATATCGCCCACACACTCCAACGTCTGTAGCATCAAGACTAAACGCTCGATACCCATCGCAAAGCCAACAGCTGGTGTTGCTTTACCGCCAAGCTGCTCTACTAAGCCGTCGTAGCGGCCGCCAGCACATACTGTGCCTTGAGAACCTAAGCTTGTCGTCACCCACTCAAATACGGTGCGGTTGTAGTAATCTAGGCCACGTACCAGCTTTTCATTAACTTGGTATTCGACGCCAGCTGCGTCTAAACGTTCACACAAATTAGCAAAATGTTCGCGTGATTCATCATCTAAGTGTTCAGAAAGCTTAGGCGCATCAACAAGTACAGCTTGTACCTCTGGATTTTTGCTATCCAACACACGCAGTGGATTGCTATACATACGGCGCAGACTATCTTCATCAAGCGCTTCTTTGTGTTGCTCCAGATATGCAATCAAAGCATCACGATATTCAGCACGCGCTTCATTTGACCCCAAAGAGTTGAGCTCAAGCGTAACATGGTCTTGAATGCCAAATTGCTGCCATAGACGCGCCGTCAATAAGATCACTTCGGCATCAATATCTGGCGTTGCCATACCAAAGGTTTCAACGCCAAATTGATGGAATTGACGGTAACGGCCTTTTTGCGGTCTTTCATGGCGGAACATCGGTCCCATATACCAAAGGCGCTGTTCTTGGTTGTATAGCAAACCATTTTGATTACCCGCACGGACGCACACTGCTGTGCCTTCCGGACGTAGCGTTAAGCTATCGCCATTACGGTCATCAAAGGTATACATTTCTTTTTCGACGATATCGGTTACTTCACCGATAGAGCGCTTAAATAGATCGGTCGACTCAACGACTGGAAAACGGATCTCTTGATAACCAAATGCCGCTACTGTGTCTCTTAACACCGATTCTACTTTCTGCCAGACCTGCGTGTCACCTGGCAGACAATCATTCATTCCACGGATTGCCTGAAGTTGTTTAGTCACTGAAAACCCTAACTTAAATTTGTCACCAACCGATTTCCTGCTGCTTTAGCCCTTTAACTAAATACGCTAAAACAGTCTCATCGCATTGGTTTTATTTCTTTAATGCCATTTATCGTCGTGCAGTCTAGCACGCCGTGAGAAAGCGCGAAAATTCGCTTATCTTAACGATTACGCTGGTATCAGTCGATGATTTTTACATCGATTTTTTCTTCGCTTTCTTTTTTCTCTACATATTCTCGGATCTGAGACTCTAATTGAGCGACAATATCATCATTATCAATCCGTGTCTTTTGGCGCTCGCCATTGATATAAAGGCCTGAACGGCGATTTGCGCCAGCAAGACCCAAGTCACTGACGAGTGCTTCGCCAGGGCCATTTACCACGCAACCAATCACAGAAACCGAAATTGGTGTGACGATATCTTCTAATCGCTCCTCAAGCTGATTCATAGTATTCACTACATCAAATTCTTGACGGGAACAACTTGGGCAAGCAATAAAATTAATGCCGCGCGAACGAATTCGCAGCGACTTTAGAATATCAAAACCCACTTTGATTTCTTGCACCGGATCAGCCGCCAGTGAAACACGTAATGTATCACCAATCCCTTCAGCAAGTAGCATACCTAGACCAACTGCCGATTTAACCGAGCCGGCTCTAAAACCACCAGCTTCGGTGATCCCAAGGTGCAGAGGTTGGTCAATCTCTTTTGCCAGTAACCGATAAGCGCCAACGGCTAAGAACACGTCGGAAGCTTTTACCGAGACTTTAAACTGATCAAAATTATGGCGCTGGAGAATTTCGACATGTCGCATCGCAGACTCAAGCAAGGCTTCAGGTGTTGGTTCACCATACTTTTCTTGCAAATCGCGCTCTAGTGAACCGCCATTTACGCCAATGCGAATTGGAATACTGTGCTCACCCGCCGCATCAATCACTGCACGAATACGGTCTTCACTGCCAATATTACCTGGGTTTATCCGTAAGCAGTCGGCACCATACTTAGCCACTTGTAATGCAATACGGTAATCGAAGTGAATATCTGTGACGAGTGGAATATCCACTTGCTCTTTAATGCTTTTGAATGCTTCAGCTGCATCCATTGTCGGCACAGAAACACGGACAATATCCGCCCCGGCGTCTTGGATAGCTCTAATTTGTGCCACCGTCGCATCAACATCTAAAGTATTGGTGTTTGTCATAGACTGTACTGCTATCGGTGCGCCATCACCAATAGGCACATTACCGACATAGATCCTTGTTGATTTTCTACGCTTTATAGGTGGTTCTGAAAACATGCTGACTACTCTGTTAACGGTAAATTGAATTTAGCTAGACGGTTTTTAGTAAACGCAGGCAATGGCACTGGTTTGCCGTCAAGCGTGACCTCCACGGCCTGATGCTTGCCGAGTATAACAGAAAAAGGGGCCTTACCTTCAACTGTCATGGTATATCCCGCTTTTTTAACACCAAACGCAACACGCTCTTGTGTTGCATCAAACATTTCAACCCAGCTTTCTTCGTTGAAATGCATGACTACCGTGCTCAGTGCGGGGTCTCGTTTTACCGCTTGCGGTTTCGCTTCAACAGGCACTGAAACCTCAGCTTCGCTCGCCTGTGGCTCGCTTTGCGGGGCTACCTCATTAATTTGCTCGGCAGGTAATGCCACCTCATCCATCGCAGGTGTTGTGACATTTTCAGCTGGCGTCTCAAGCTGAGTGACCGGCGTTTCGGACACCACTTCTTGCTCTGAACTATTGGTCTGCCAAAACCAAAATGCCGATGACCCCAATACGATAGCCAGCACGATGTAGCTCACCATCATTAAGCGGTTATCATGGGCTTCTTTGTGAGTGCGGCGAGAAAAGCTTTGCATCCGCTTTTTCTGTGGCGGCAACTCTGGAGATTGATATTTAGCCAGCACTTCTGCAGGGTTTAACCCCAATAGCGCAGCGTAATTTTTGATATAGCCACGCACAAAAGTTTCAGGCCCTAGGCCTTGATAGTCATCCTGCTCGAGCTTGGTAAGTTGGGCATGAGTCATCTTTAAACGCGATTCAATTTCAGCAAAGCTGATCCCGGCATTTTGTCTTGCCGTTGCTAAAGTTTGCCCGAGTGAAGGCTGCTCTTGTTCAGGTGCTTCCTGCTCTTTCATTGTTTGGTTCATAAAACGTAATTTGTTGGGTCTACAATTAATAATCCGTGGCCTGCTTGCAGCGCCACGTCAGGAGTGAGTTTATTCCATCGCATAATTTCATCGATCAACACACCATATCGATCGGCAATACTGAGCAAAGTATCTCCCGCCGCAATTTCATGCACGACATTGGGATTGTTAAGATACACCTTTTGACCTGCGTATAACCTTACAGATTCCCGCACTTGATTGTATTCCATCAATTCAACCATTTTAATGTCGTATTTGACTGAAATACTAAATAGGTTTTCACCTGCAATAACAGTATGAAAAGGCACCTGAGGCAGCGTAACGTCACGATTTAATAACGGTACACTTGAACTGTTTGACGATATACTCGCTAGCACTTGAGGCTCACGTGAGCGAGGACTAAATGTGACTTCCGATGAATCCGGTTGATAAAACTCAACCCGAGCTTCAGAGTCCTGACTAACATTCACTAAAGACGTGCTTTTTGCCACTTCAGGTTTTGCCGAAGGCGCGAAATTATTGGCCTCGGCGGGTGAATCAACGATGAATGATTGGGTTGAATTAGATTGCGTTTTCTTACGCTTAATTTTAATTTTTGGGTTCGCAACAATATGACTGGGCGACGCCTCGGCAAGCTTATTTAACTGTGCTTCTCGATAGCGATTGCGCAACCGTTCAAATTCACTTGCAGCAATGTTATCAGTTAAGATAAGCCCTGCTTGGGCAGATTTGGGGTAACTTTGCACCAAGGTCGTGGCGATGTCTTGCGCCTTCTGTAGGTGGCCCATTTGCACATGTACTAAGTGTCCAAGCATTAAGCTTCTTGGTGAAATAAAGCCACGCTTGGCAACATTATCAAGCACATCTTCAGCTCTTAAGAAATCACTGCGAGCATAATATAGGCCCGCGAGTGCAAGCTGCGACGACATCTGCTGCGCGTTATGCTTAATCGCGCTTTGCAGATATTCCTCGGCCAGAGAATACTCATTTTGTTTCAGCGCACACAACGCCAAGTTTTCATAGCTTGCCGATACCCGCAAATAACTTGGTATCTCTATCGCTTTGAAAAAATATTGGCTCGCCTTGTCATACTGACCAACTCGACAAAGAAAAGTACCGTAGTTGTTTAGCGTGTCAGGGTTATCTGGCTCAATATCCAAAGCCGCCTGATAGGCGTTATCAGCGCGTTGCTGCTCACCTACCTGTTCATAGTAATACGCCAATGTATAATGGGCTTCGGCCAGTTTCGGCGCTAACTGTAATGCTCGCTCTAAATTAAATTTGGCTGAAGTGGTGTTACCAGAGTTGAGATATTGAAGTGCCAGTGCAATGCGAGTTCTTGCGGCATTGGTGTTATTGACTTGTTGTTCGGCCACAGGACGCCCGTCGGAGCGATAACTACTCTCCGTCACACAACCTGACAAAACTAAACTCGCACCTGCGAGAATGGATGCAGCCAATCCTGTTTTGCGATAATTTCGCGATTGCATCACTCACCTTTGAATGCCACTGGGTTTTATATCTGCACTATATTACCCAAAAGGCTACGAGATTCATCTATTTTTTGTAAGATAACCAGAACTTATCTGAGGCTCAGATGAAATGAGCTGACCCAAGCCAGCTCATTATTTGTTATTGTGCACTCACATTGACAGCAATGGCGTTGTCATCACGTTGCTTTTTCTTGGCTAGACGCTTGGTTCTATCCACAACATCACCAACCAACTGACCGCACGCAGCATCAATATCATCGCCACGAGTACGACGCACAATACAGGTCAGCCCAGCCGCTTGTAACACTTTCGAGAATCTATCGATACGGCTATTACTAGAGCGGCCATATTCATTACCCGGGAACGGGTTAAATGGGATCAAGTTAATTTTTGACGGCGTGCCTTTGAGAACTTGCACCAACTCATGGGCATGATCTGTACTGTCATTCACATCTTGTAGCATCACGTACTCAATAGTGACGTCTTTATTTGCTTTTGAGCCATCAATATAACGACGGCATGCAGCTAAGAACTCTTCAATCGGATACTTTTTGTTGATTGGTACAAGCACATCACGTAGTGGATTGTTTGGCGCATGCAGTGAAATCGCCAGTGCCACATCAATTTTTTCTTTCAAGATATCAAGTGCAGGTACCACGCCTGATGTACTTAGCGTGACGCGGCGCTTGGATAAACCAAATGCCCAATCGTCCATCATCAGCTCCATCGCTGGTACAACGTTATTTAGGTTTAACAGAGGCTCACCCATACCCATCATCACGATGTTAGTAATTGGACGTTTAGTGCTATCGCCTTTATGTAGACCAATGTCGGTTGCCACGCGCCAAACCTGGCCTATGATCTCAGACACTTTTAAGTTACGGTTAAAGCCCTGCTGCGCCGTTGAGCAAAAAGTACATTCTAGCGCACAACCAACTTGGGAAGACACACACAATGTTGCTCGATCTTTTTCTGGGATCCACACGGTTTCAACTTCTTGGCCGCCTTCGAGTAACAGTGCATATTTGATGGTGCCATCTGAAGCCTCTTGCTTTACTGAAATTTCAGGTGCTTTAATCTCACACTCAGCCTGCAAACGTGCACGAAGCTTTTTATTTAAGTTACTCATCTCATCGAAGTTATCGATACCAAAATGATAAATCCATTTCATCACCTGATCCGCGCGAAACGGCTTTTCGCCATATGATGCAAATAACTCGCGCATCCCCTCGCGATTTAAATCAAGTAAGTTAATTTTTTTCTCAATAGTGGTCATGAACAACCTCGGTTAAAGACGGTAAGAACAGCTAAATTGCCAACAACACATTGTACAAAAAAGCAGCAATCATCACAAATAATGTAACGTGTTTTGTGAAGTAGTGTGATTACTTTACAAAGCACGCTTATTCCGCAACTTAGCTGCGGGACAAAAAAAGGGCTCGAAAGCCCTTCTTTGGCACCAAGTCTCGAATTAACGAGTACGTGGGCAGATTTCTTCTTCAGCGAAGAAGTAAGCGATTTCGCGAGCAGCAGACTCAGGCGCGTCAGAACCATGTACTGCGTTCTCGTCGATGCTGTCTGCGTAGTCAGCACGTAGTGTACCAGCTAGCGCTTCAGCAGGGTTAGTAGCACCCATGATTTCGCGGTTTTTACGAACTGCGTCTTCACCTTCAAGCACCTGAACCATTACTGGACCAGAAGTCATGAAAGAAACTAGTGCACCAAAGAAAGGACGCTCTTTGTGCTCTGCGTAGAAACCTTCAGCTTTCTCTTGAGAAAGGTGAACCATTTTTGATGCAACGATTTTAAGACCAGCAGACTCAAAACGGTTGTAGATAGCACCGATGTGGTTTTTAGCTACAGCATCAGGCTTGATGATTGAAAAAGTGCGCTCTAAAGCCATCTTTTTTGCTCCAAAATATTATTGTGAATATTAACGGGCGCGAATTATACGTGTTTTGGTAGAAAAAACCTACTATCTCACGCCGCTTTCTTTGCGAAGAAACGAAAGTTTGGTGAATTATTTGTCGATTAAATACGCAGAATTGCCAGCAGAAGCCTTAAACAGTAAGGTAACTTGCCCTTCCTTGCACAATGTCAAAAAACCTGATCTACATCAAAATTACTTACTTAGCTTTCTTCTATACTGCGCCGCTTTTTAGAATCAGCACGCGAAATCACTCAACAGCTGACCCGTAATCAGTTCAATGTATGAGGTAAACCATGTTTGTACCAGAACTTCTCTCTCCTGCCGGCAGTTTAAAGAATATGCGTTACGCTTTTGCGTACGGTGCCGATGCTGTTTACGCCGGACAACCAAGATACAGTCTGCGCGTACGTAATAACGAATTTGACTTAAGCAACCTCGAAATCGGAATCAACGAAGCCCATCAGCAAAACAAAAAGCTTTATGTCGTATCAAATATTGCACCGCACAACGGCAAAGTGAAAACTTACTTACGTGATATTGAGCCTGTTATCGCGATGAAGCCAGACGCGCTTATCATGTCCGATCCCGGGCTAATTATGTTGGTGCGCGATAAGTGGCCAGACATGCCAATTCACCTATCCGTACAAGCGAATGCTGTTAACTATGCAGCGGTACAATTTTGGGCCAAACAAGGGGTTGAGCGGGTTATTCTTTCTCGCGAGTTGTCGCTACAAGAAATAGAAGAAATTCGTACATTGTGTCCAGACACTGAGCTTGAAGTGTTCGTTCATGGTGCCTTATGCATGGCTTATTCTGGTCGCTGTTTATTATCGGGTTATATCAACAAGCGCGATCCAAACCAAGGTACGTGTACCAATGCCTGCCGCTGGAGCTACGATGTCAAACCTGGTCAAGAAAACGAAACCGGGGATGTTGTCCATAAGGTCGATCCAAAAGCGATTATTCCAACCTTAGGGGAAGGTCAACCAAGCGACGAAGTATTTATGCTCGAAGAGCAAGGTCGTCCAGGTGAATACATGCCTGCATTTGAGGATGAGCATGGTACTTACATCATGAATTCCAAAGATTTACGTGCTGTCCAGTATGTTGATCAACTGACTCGCATGGGCGTGCATAGCCTTAAAATCGAAGGCCGTACCAAGTCATTTTATTATGTTGCTCGCACCGCACAAGTCTATCGTAAAGCCATTGATGATGCTGTTGCGGGTAAACCATTTGACCCAAGCTTAATGAAGACCCTAGAAAACCTAGCCCACCGAGGATATACCGAGGGCTTCTTGAAACGTCATGCACATCAAGACTATCAAAATTACGACTACGGTCATTCGGTGTCTGACCAACAGCAGTTTGTTGGTGAAGTGCTAGGTCGCACTAATAATGGCCTCGTTGAGATTGAGGTTAAAAACAAGTTCTGTACTGGTCACAGCTTGGAATTGATGACGCCTAAGGGCAATATTCACTTTAATCTTGAACACATGGAAAATAAAAAAGGCGAAGCGATAGATGACGCCAAGGGCTCTGGTCATATCGTCAAAATTCCACTGCCAGAAGACATAGACTTAAATCACGCCATTTTAATGCGCAATTTAGGCCAAAGTGAGGACACTCGTAATCCTTTTAAAAAGGCATAACGATGGCATTACTGATTAATGATAAATGTATCAACTGTGATATGTGCGACCCTGAGTGTCCTAATCAAGCCATTTACATGGGCGATAAAATTTATCAAATTGACCCTGACAAATGCACTGAATGCGTCGGCCATTACGACACACCAACTTGTGTGAGTGTCTGCCCCATTGATTGCATCAAACCAGATCCAAACCACAAAGAAAGCCTTGATCAGTTAGCCGAAAAGTACCTTAGACTCACTGAGTAACAAGGTGAAGCCACGCGCTTCACCTTGTTAACCTCTCAACTCCCCCCTCTTCCCTACCTCACGATAAAGATTTCTTACGCCTCTTGTCGAAATTTCAAATAGATATACTACAGTTAAAGCAGAGCATTGGGACTTTTTACTTTCGTAGCTTGAGTGCACTTTTACCGTGTTAAATACGGGCATTGTTATATGAATTGACTTCACGTTAAAGTAAGGAAATAGCATGGATTTGAACTCATTTGAGTCATTTTTTAATAGCGCGTATATGCCTCATGGCCATTGCTATTTATGGCAACCTCACCTGCTATGGACCAATGTTATCTCCGATATTTTGATAGCCGCCGCCTATTTCTCTATCCCCATGGCGATTATGATTTATGCGAAACAGCGTCCTGACGTTGGTAAAAATTGGGTCTTTGTGCTGTTTTGTAGTTTCATCACCTTATGTGGGCTGACACATTTAATAGGTGTTTACACCGTTTGGCATGGCGCTTACGGTATCCATGGCATCTCAAAAGCAGTCACAGCGTTTATCTCAATGGTAACAGCGGTTTATCTTTTTAGACTGATCCCAAGCGCAGTTGCAATCCCAACCCCCAATCAATTCCATGGCGTAACCGCAAGACTCAAACGCATTACCGATGAAAAGCAGGCACTTCATTCACAACTCGACCAACACAGAGTGACCGAGTTTATGCTCAATGCCTTACCAACCAGTACCTTATTACTTGACCAATTGCTGTCTATCAGTAAGTGCAATCCTTACTTCTATCGTGAACTTGGCTATGACTCTCCTAACGAGCTGCTGGGACTGAGACTCCATGACATCGTCAGCTTGGATGATCCTTTTGATAGTCTTGAGTCAATTAGTCAATCACTACTTGACCAAAATGATTTTAGTAAAGAAGCGCTATGTCACGTTAAAGACAAATTTGGAAATCAAATTCCAATGGAAATGCGCCTCGTACAAGAGCCTCATGATGGCACCAACCTAATTCTTGCAGTATTTAACAATCTCTCTTCTCTTAAACGCACCGAGCGGGCACTAGCCGACTCTACAGAGCAAATGAAGCGCGCCATTGGTGCAACTGAGGATGGTATTTGGGAGTGGAATGTTGTTGACAATAGTGTAAGTTATTCTGCTCGCTTGAAAACCATGATCGGTAAAAGGGAAGATGAAAAAGTTACTTTTGATGATTGGTTTGCACATATCCATCCAGACCACCAAGATAAAGTGCAAGATGCCATAGACCATCACTTTACCACCAAGGAGCAATATCTAGTCGAGTACTTAGGATGTGATAACAAGGGGGAATACGCTTGGTTTTCCGCCGTAGGAAACAGCCAATTTGACGACCACGGCAGAGCTTTGGTGATGTCTGGGGCACTTAGAAACATCCATCAGAAAAAATCCCTTGAGCTACAGATTGCAGAAAAAAACAAAATACTCAATGCCATATATGAAGGCGCAAGTCAGGCTATTTGGTTATTAAAGGTAGAAGAAAAGCAAACATTTCGAGTCCTTGAGTACAATAAATTTGCTTGTCAGCGCACTGGCGTAAAACTTGATGAAATATTGGGGAAAACCCTCAGTGAACTCAGAGGGACAGTGTTAGAAGCGACGTTAGTAGATAGAGTCGAAAAAAACTACCAACTTTGCGTTAAGGTCGCAAAACCCGTAGATTACACCGAAATGGTACCATTCAAAAATAAAGAGTATTGGTACCAAACGACTCTTTATCCACTCAAAGATAGTAAAAACCAAGTTGAGCGTATCGTCGGTATTGCTGTAGATATTACGGCGCGAAAGTTCGCAGAAAAAGAGCTGAAAGACAATCAACACTTTTTGCAACGAATGATAGATTCAGCTGTGTGTGGTCTTTATCTCTACGACTTTAAGCTTCACAAAAACACTCGTATAAATAAACGTTACACTCAGCTATTGGGTTATACTTTTGAAGAGCTTACCAGTGCAAATCTAGAGCTGTGTTTTCATGAAAGTGAACGCGCACTCGTTTACGAGCATATAGATGAAGTGAGAGCAAGCCAAGACGGTGAACTTATTCCAATCAAATATCGGTTTAAGCACAAAGAAGGACATTGGGTTTGGTGTTACTCAGTCGATACCGTGATCACTCGAGATCATAATGGCGAGCCAGAATTAATGCTCGGTACTTTTGTCGATATGACCGAGCACACCGAATTGCTATTGCAATTGCAAGAATCAAACGCTCACCTTGAGCACTTTGCCTACATTGCATCTCATGATTTGCAAGAGCCGCTCAGAAAGATCACTGCTTTTTCAGACAGTTTGGCGCAAAGAATTACGCCAGAGTTAACAGGTTATGACGATGCAAAATTTGAAATAGATCGCTTGGTTGATGCCAGTCAACGGATGCGGATCATGATCCAAGACTTACTCAAATTATCACGCTTGCATTCTCATGAGCTGAAGCTACAAACAACCAATCTAACTTTGTTATTAGAAGATATCTCTGAAGTGATGAGCTTTAGTATCGAGGAAAGCGGTGCAGAAATTAAACTCGAGAATGGTGACTTACCTATCAAACTTGATCCCTCGCTTTTTCTTCAAGTACTGCAAAACTTAATCAGTAACAGCATTAAATTTAAGTCACCAAAGCTTACGCCAGTGATCCAAATTTACACTAGCCAAACCAGTCATGAAACGGTGATCCATTATAAAGACAATGGACTTGGGATCCCAAAATCTCGACGCCAGCAAATCTTTGAACCGTTTAGACGCTTTGGCACCACGCAAGAGTATGGCAGTGGTATTGGGCTTGCGCTGTGCAAACAAATCGTAAAATTACATAGCGGCTCAATAAAATGCCTGCAAAGTGATGATGGCGCTTTATTTGAAATCATACTGCCAAAAGAGGCAAAGGGGTAATAATGGAACTGTTATTAGTTGAGGATGATCCTGATGATGTCTACTTTTTTAAAAGGGCATACAGCAGCCTTGCCAATGCGCCGGAGCTTAAGATTTTTTCTGACGGTCATGAACTGTTGCACTATCTCAATTCTATCGCAACCTATGATCAGGTTATTTTATTGGATTTAAACATGCCAAAAATGAGTGGCTTTGAGGTCATGGAAGTGTTAAAAAAAGAACAAGTTGCCGATAAATTAATAACTGTATGCTATACCACCTCCACTCACCACAGTGACATTCGAAAAGCATATCAATTAGGTGCTAAGTCATATATTACCAAGCCCGGACGCTTAAGTGATTTAGAGTCATTGATCAAATTAATCAAGCAGTATTGGTTTGACAATAACTGTGTCGTGCGAGGGTAACTATGAATACATGGCTGATTTATCTTCTTGAAGACAACGATGAAGATGCTTACTTAGTGAAGCGCACGCTTGCAAATACTGACGGTAGACAGAAGTTTAATGTTAAGCATTTCAAAAATTTAGAGCAACTTAAAACCGCATTAAACACAGTCAAACCAGAAGCCATTCTTATCGATTTGAACATTGATGAGAGCCAAGGCCTTGCTACGCTGATTAAAGTAAAACAACTGCCTATCAGCGCTCCTATCATCGTGTTAACAGGGGTGTCTGAAACGCTGTTTGGCGAAAAAGCAATTCAGCTTGGTGCTCAAGATTACATACCAAAACACGAAGTGAGCGGCCCACTGTTGGCGCGTACAATATCCTTCTCAAAAGAACGTTATGAAATGCAGCGGAACTTGGAGAACCTGGTGGTGATGGATAGGCTCACTATGCTACATAACCGCGGCGCATTTGATAGCGAACTAGAACGCGCGATTTCTGAATCAGAGCGATATGGCCATGGATTTGGTGTGCTGTTTATTGATCTCGATAACTTTAAACCTGTCAACGATCAGCTAGGTCATCAAGCGGGCGATCAACTGCTAAAAATACTGTCGGCTAAACTTAAAATGTATAAACGCGCTTCAGACTTTGTAGCACGCTACGGTGGTGATGAATTTGTTGTTATAGCCACTCACCTAACAGAAAAAAATCAATTACAAAAACTTGCTCAGCATAAATATGACTTGCTCAGCGATAATTACTGCCTCCAAGATGAAAGTGCAAATATCCGCGAAGTAAAGCTGGACTTAAGTATTGGTGCGGTGATTTACCCAACTGACGCCACATCGGCTGAAGAGTTAGTTGCTAAAGCAGATAAAGCTATGTATCACGCTAAGACTAATCACTTACCTTACGCGTTATACTCGGATGCAGGGCTCACATCAAAATAAGAGATGAATAAGGATACTAATCTATTCTATTTTGAACGTATTGTTTGTCAGCTTTTCGCCTAACATGGTTGCGCCTTTCAACGAAAGGCAGAACATTACTTTGCTGCTTTCGGCGCTCCCCTCCTTGTCTTTCCTCGAGTAATTCCTCTAGTTGAGACAGGGTAATTAGCCTTTTCATAGCAACCTCCACATCACACTACTTTCTTTTTTATAGTCGCTTTTACAAAAAACCCCAATCTACCAAGCAAAAATCTAAGCACCTCACTCAAAGAAATCACATTTTAAACTTTTATTTTACAAAATAATCACATTTAGGTATAACTTAATTGAACAAAAAACAAACAGAAAGGATACAACATGAAACGCCACTATCTATCAGCGTGTTTAATCGCGCTCCTCTCACATCAAGCAACAGCTGCAGGTCAGCATGACTCTGTAGCTATGCCTGAATTTACTGCTGAACACATCAATACCTTACCTATTTCTAGTGTGATGGCCGTAGACCCTGAACTGTTCCTTTTCAGTAATGCTTTACAGCAAGTAGATTGGCAGCAAGTACTTGATAGCACTGCACCGCATTTAAAAGACAAGCTCGAAGTGATCTTACACTATGCTGGATACGCCAGTATTAACCCTAAGTTATTGCTGGCACTAATGGAGCTCGAGTCAGGCGTGATAAGCAACCCAAATAATCAAGCTCTCTTTGCACCGTTTGGTACACTCTCTGATGAACATGGGTTTGATGCGCAAGTAAAAGATGTAGCACTTAATTTGAGTGCAAGATACTACGCATTTCAAAAACTTCGCGATGAGGGCAAAGCTAAAAAGTTACCAGCAGTAAACGAAGCAACAGTCGCACTTGCAGATCTAACACACACATCGGTAGATGCCCTACTCAATACTTACCAAACTTTATTTAACGGTGAGTCGTTGGCATTAAAAGCAGACAACAGCATCGCTTTTAATGAACAAGCTTCAACACAAGCGGTATCCGCTGCTAGCTTTAGCATGAGCTTCCCATGGCCATCCGGTTACGCTTGGTATAGCGGTGGCGCACACTCAAATACGGGCTCTGGTTACCCTTACTCATCGCTTGATTTTAATAACGGTTCGGGTGGCTGGGGAAGTAATACACCTTGGGTTCAAGCAGCACATGGCGGTACGGTTACCCGCTACTCAGCTTGTAATATTCGCGTGACTCACTCAAGCGGCTATTCGACTCAGTATTACCATATGGAAAACCTGCAATATAACACTGGTGATGTCATTTCTGCAGGTGCTTGGCTTGGCCGTTACGCGGACGATAAAGCAACAGCATTATGCCAGGGCGGTCAATCCAGCGGTCCTCACGTTCACTTTTCTCTGCTGTACAACGGTGGACATATTTCACTACATAACTGGTATATCAGTGGTTACCGTATCGATGTGGGTAACTACAATTACGATGATAACTGTAGCCGTTTCTTCTTTGAAAAAAATGGTTATCGCACCTGTGCATGGCGCGCGTTATATAAGTAATTAGAGCATGCACAACCACTTTATTAGGCTCAACTTTTTAGTTCGAGCCTAATAAAAAGCTTAATTTTTTGTAAACTTTATGTATATTAACTTTAATTAAGAATAAAAAAGGATGTACTACTCCAATGTTTGTAAAGGAATATTCTAACAATCCACTAGCATGGCAAGACAGAGCATTTTTTATTCTGACGCATGCTCGAGCCAACACAGGCTCTGCAAACTACACCGTACTTATTAAAGTACTCGAGACGCTCGGGCATACAGTCAAAGTTGATACTCGACTACCAGATCTTGAGCTGCGTGAACAAACCGCGTTATTTTTGGTAGATACAGAGCACCGAGATTGCAATGAGCTTATCAGTGCTGAAGTAAAACTGTTAGCAGCGAAGCACAAGGTTGTACTTTTCAATGCGGTTCAAGAAAGTGTAAATGAGAAAACCGCATTACTCGGCAATGTGAAAGGTATACTTTATCGCAACGCCCCACCAGAGACGTTATTTCAAGGGTTAAGTAGCGTGCTCAAAGGAGAGCTTTGGTTTTGTCGTAGTGCTATTTCAGAGGCATTTAGTGAACTGATTGCCGCCATGCCACAAGCATTGCCTAACAGCGACATAATCTTAAGTAGTGAAGAGTTACATATGCTTACCGGCAGAGAAAAATCTGTGATCAAACTTATTGCTGCTGGCGCGAAAAACGAAGATATTGCGGATAGACTAAACATCAGCAGTCACACTGTTAAAACGCATATTTATAGCGCGTTTAAAAAAACCAATTCACGCAACCGTGTTGAACTTGCTAATTGGGCGCTACGCCATATACCGATAGTGAGTTTGAATTAAATTTAACACCGATGAGTTCAGGTGCACAATCAAACCAAGATAAAAGAGAAGTAAATAAATGGCTAGCATAGTGCTAGCCATTAGCAGAAAACCATAGGTCTTACGCTACACCGTAACTATCACGGTATGCTTTAACAGCGTCTAAATGCGCATCCATACCACCTTGTTGCTCAAGGTAAGTGATCAGATCAGCCAATTTCACGATGGACACCACTTGAGTACTAAAGTCGCGCTCAACTTCCTGAATAGCAGAAAGTTCAGCTTTACCTTTTTCTTGGCGATCCAAGGCGATTAATACACCGGCAAGATCTGCACCGTTAGCGGCAATGATTTCCATTGACTCCCGAATCGCAGTACCTGCGGTGATCACATCATCAACTAACATGATACGGCCCTCAAGCGCTGAACCCACTAAGTTGCCGCCTTCACCGTGCTCTTTCTTTTCTTTACGATTAAAGCAGTAAGGCACGTCTTTATTGTGATGATCGGCAAGCGCGACCGCAGTCGTTGTCGCGATAGGAATACCTTTGTACGCTGGGCCAAACAACACATCAAACTCAATACCAGCATCTTCCAATGCCGAAGCATAGAAGCGACCTAAACGGGCCAGATCACGACCCGTGTTAAACAAGCCTGCATTGAAAAAATAAGGGCTAGTACGGCCAGACTTTAACGTAAACTCGCCAAACTTAAGCACCTGCTTTTCTAAGGCAAATTCAATAAACTCTTTTTGATACTGTTTCATGTCTTTCCTACTGAGTGTTGATTACGCTAACGCTTGTTTTTGTAGATCGATGATCTCACGAATTGAGTGCTTCGCCAGACCAAGTAACTCGTCTAGCTCATCGAACGAGAAAGGTTCACCCTCGGCAGTACCTTGTACTTCAATCAGTTTGCCAGTTTCAGTCATGATAACGTTCATGTCTGTTTCGGCTTCTGAATCTTCAAGATATTCTAGATCGGTAATTGGCTGACCTTTATAAACCCCAACCGAGATTGCCGCTATCATAAACTTTAATGGGTTTACATTGATCATGCCTTTGGCACGCATGTGCGTTAGTGCATCTACCAATGCCACACAAGCACCGCTAATTGACGCCGTACGTGTACCACCGTCCGCTTGAATTACATCACAGTCGATAGTAATAGTATTCTCACCTAACGCTTTTAAATCAACTGCGGCACGAAGTGCACGCGCGATTAAGCGTTGAATCTCCATGGTGCGGCCACCTTGTTTGCCACGCGCCGCTTCACGGTTGTTGCGCGTATGTGTAGAGCGCGGAAGCATACCGTATTCTGCGGTGATCCAGCCCTTGCCTTGACCTTTCATAAAGCGAGGCACACCTGCTTCTACAGAAGCCGTACATAACACTTTTGTGTTACCAAACTCTACCATTACTGAGCCTTCAGCGTGCATTGTATAGTTACGAGTAAATGTAACCGGCCTGATCTGATTTGCAGTTCTTTCGCTTGGACGCATCCACGTTCCCCCATCATCAAAATTTGCCGTACATTATAAAGGGATCATAGAGACTATGCCACGCGATCCGACTAAAAATAAAATTCACTTTAGGGCTGTGTGGAAATTCGGCTATAATGCCTCAGTTAAACCAAGCTAATTTAGGGACTTTATATGATCCATAGTATGACCGCCTACGCCCGCAAAGAAGTGAAAGGTGACTGGGGCACTGGGGTTTGGGAAATTCGTTCAGTTAATCAACGCTACCTCGAAACCTTTATCCGCGCACCAGAACAATTTAGAGGCTTAGAGCCAGTAATACGTGAACGCCTGCGTAAACACCTACAACGCGGCAAAGTTGAAGTATTCCTAAAGTTCACCGCAAATCCTGCGCACGTTGGCCAACTAACCGTTAACGAATCGCTTGCAAAGCAACTTGTTGAAAGCGCAAAGTGGCTACAATCACAAAGCGGCGGTGATATTAATCCTGTAGATATTCTACGCTGGCCAGGCGTAATGGAAGCCGAAGAAGTCGACTTAGATACCGTAAACAGCGAACTGTTAGGTGGCTTTGATGAGCTAATAGAAGACTTTAAAGCTGCACGAGCAAGTGAAGGCGAAAACCTAGAAACCATGCTCACTACTCGTCTTGACGGTATTCTAGAGCAAGTTGCCATCGTTGAAGGCCACATGCCTGAAGTCACTAAGTGGCAACGTGAAAAACTTTCACAAAAATTAGAAGAACTAAAAACCGATATCGACGAAGGCCGCCTAGAGCAAGAACTGATTTACCTTGCGCAAAAGCAAGATGTTGCAGAAGAACTCGACCGCCTCAAGTCACACGTCAAAGAAACCCACAAAATCCTAAAAAAAGGAGGCGCTTGTGGCCGTCGTTTAGACTTTATGATGCAAGAATTCAACCGCGAATCTAACACCCTAGCCTCAAAGTCAATCAACAGCGACATCACCAACGCCGCCGTTGAACTTAAAGTTCTAATTGAGCAAATGCGCGAGCAGATCCAAAATATTGAATAACACACCGATATTCTATCAGCTTTGAAAAACCGCCTCTCGGCGGTTTTTTATTGGGTTCATTTTATGAAGTATATTAACCTTCATAGTTTCGCTAAACTTCAACTGTCATTAGAATAAAAAGGCAACTGCATGATTAACCTGTTCTGTACACAAAAACTCATTGCAAAGCTCCCTGTCAATGAAGGAGTTATACCCACTTGTTCCGATACAAAGCTGACTGATTTAAGCCCGCCAAACACTCACCCTTTGTCAGATTGGCATGCTAATTTGCTCACAATACAACGCAGAAACTGTGTGCTCCTGATGCATAATCAAACCCGCTTTCCGGTATTTATTATTGGTCTCACCAAACCAGATTTTGCAAAGTTAGATTTTCTATTTGCTGATAGCTTTATGAATACCTTGCTAAAAGTAGGTGCAACTAACCAGCAATTACAAAAAGCAGCTTCATTACTCGGCCCGCTAACAATCGCCAAAGCCAATAACCGTAGTGTGCAAGGGACGATGAATCAAATGAAAGGCGATATAGAACATCAACTTTGGTTCGACCAAATTAACATCATGGATTGTTCGCCTTATAGAACTGCCGCCTGGTTAGCTGAACGCCCTTGCATGGTTAAAGGACAAAAAGACTGTATTTGGCCAATTAAGGAAATGCTCGCTTTATTAAGCTAACGCTCCAATATCAACCTGCTAAGCCATTGCTAACTTAGCCGCCTGTTTCCACATAAATGCCGGCATGGTATTTCGCAACTGCCAAGTGATGTTCATGGGCTGCCTACCAATGTGCGATACATAGTCAACTTCGCCAAAATTAACAAATCCTATGGTTTTGCCAAATTCGTCTTTTGCTTGCTCTCTAACAAACAGAAAAAGTCGCTTACCCTTTGCTTTGTGAGTGACATAGTCTAGACCTCTACCATAATCAGGCCTTGCTGAGTTTTGGCTTTGCCAATGGAAAAGCTGTTCATTTATCGCGTAGTCGTGATACATAGTAGTGGGCGAAAACTGCTTTTCGTTTTCATCGAAGAATTCATCTTCTCGGACCCTATCTTTAAGCCATAATATCAATTGATTTGATAACTCAATTTGACGCTGTAATTGGTCGTCTCCGGCAGGCAAGCAATTAACCGCATACTCAATGATCCTGCTTAGAAACCGAGATAGCCATATTGCAGCTTCGGCTTGTTCAAGCACACGCTCCCCAATGTAGAATTGCTCTTTATTGAGGCGACCCGTGATCAAGTTAGTGATTATTTGCTCATAAATGCCAGTTTGATTCATAAGTACTGCTATTCCTTTAATTATGAAAGATAAATTTACACGCTCTCGCATTCAGTGAAAAGTGCGGTTTGATTCTTTAAGCGCTTTTTAGCCATTAACACCTCTACCACCCGCACGTTTAAAACCAACCCAATTAAGCGAGCGTAGTCATGCATTAAGCTAATAGCTAGCTCTCCAATCTGGCTCTTAATATTTATAAACAAGCTTAAAATTACGTCTAAGGATAATGGCGTTACCATAACTAAAGTTACAGCTACGTCGCACGCCAATCCGAATGTATCGCGGAAATTCTCAGCAAGTATCTCTGCAAACAAGTAAAGAACATAAATGGACTGCGACCTTAGGCAAGCGCAAAATCCGCTGCTGACGCGCTGAATGTACTGAGTTTGTGGGTGATTGTGTAGTTGGGTTCATCGTTTCTATTTTTTCCAAATAAGCCTCACTGATCTGTTGAGTTCATTTAGGAGTTTGCCCCAGTTTGTAGATAGTGCCCCAAATAATAAATGCTCTGTGGGCAGGGTTAGGGTGTGGCTAAGTGACGTGAATTAAGGTCTTGCCCAAACTGCCCCAAAAACCCCAAAAGCCCCAAAAGCCCAAAAGCCCAGGGATGAGTGCCAAAAGCCTTGTAAAAAAGGGAAGGTCTTGCTCAATTAGAACGCAACAACACATTTAAGCGCATAAAAATGCAAAATATTACACTTTTATGCACGATAAAGTGTGCAAAGCAAGTTGAGTACTCGTCTATGCGTTTTACCGAACGGGGGAATGCAGAGGTTGGAGGTCTACACAAAGTGACTTTATGGGTAACAATCTGTAGACCTAAAGGCGGACATACAAGCTTTCAACCAATCAAAACTGAATGATATTTTTTACTCACGTCATTTGGCCGACCTATAGCCTCATCGTTTAAAGCAAATCACTCAAACGATTTAAAAGTGCTTTACGGCTATTATTCGCCACAACAAAGCGCTTAAAGCGTTGTTCAAGCGCCGCTTCATCCGCTTTGAACTGATAGGCCTCACACAGCTGATGCAGATAGCGTGATGCCGCATCGTAACCACTGGCGCAAGTTCGATCCGCTTGCTCTTGTGCTTGCTGCCAGTAGTGCTCACGCCGATTGTAAACATCCGTCAACACTTTTTCTTTTTCTGCTTTTTCGATGGCTAATTTTTTGCGAGAGCTGCGGCTTGCTCTTGCTGTAATTGACTTTGCGCTTGCTCAATGAAAGGGGAAACTACCTCGGTGGTTAACCAGTATTGATAGATCTCGTCTGTGTTGATAGGTTCTTTTCGCGCCAGCGCTAAGGCTTGGTGACGGGTTAACTGGCCTTGCTCAAACAGCGCGCGTAATAGCATGTCTTTCTCTGCTTCTGAGAGACTATGGAGCCATGTATCAAACTGAAACTGGATTTGTTTGGCTTGGTGACTGGGTTGTGCGTTCAGCACCATGGCGAGTGCCTTAACCAATGCTAAAGGAATATCATACAGCGCTGCAAACGCCAGCACCTCTTCACTGAGGTGCTCAAAATCGAATTGAACTAACGGCACTCGTTCAACGTCATCATTAAAATCAAACGCTTTGAGCCACATAAAGTACACAAGGCGCCAATCCCCTTGCATTAACCCGCTGCGTAAAGCGGCTAAATGCTGGAAAAAGTCGTCAGCATGCTCATCGTCAAAATACTCGTCATACTCCTCAAGGGAAAAGATCAGCAACTGCCAATCATCGTTTTCGTGAACATGAAGACCATCACTTGAAAAGCCAAGTAAAGCTTCAGGGAGCGTTCCTGCTGGTAGCTTGATGTAGGCATCGATTGATCCCCAATCGGCATAGTAAAAGCCGATATCAAAGTATTTTAACATCAGCTCAAAAGGCTCTGCCTTTAGATCACTGTAGGTGTAATACACCTGAAAGGACGTAGCGCTGATCTCGGCACGGCTTGAAATGGCTCTGAGTGCTTGACGTGCTTTAGCATCTAAATACCCATCCAGACGCTCAAATTTATAGTATTGATATTCGCTCACGATGACCTTGCTATGTATTTTTTGTGAATTGAAAAGTTTGTTTTACTGTCATTGAAAAAGCGCTGCATTTTCTTGTTTGCGCTGCTCCAGTGTTTTAGTAATCGCAGATGCTGTCGTTTTACTGATCCCTTGCTGCTGTGCAAGATAAGTAAATTGACTGATGGCTTCTGCAACTTCTTCAATGACTTGCCTTGCATCATGCCAACTCCCATAACCAGCACTGGTCGCTAGTTTTTGCATCACTTTAAGTGGTGGCGCTTTGCCATAACCTCCGAACGCAGTGGCGTGTTCGTTAAATGGGTGTGGGCTGTAGGTAACATCGTAAAAAGGGGCAGGATCCCATTGACCGTCATCCACTTGCAAAAACGCCCAGTTTTTACTGTGGTCGTCTTGATTAGACGACAGCAGGTTAAAAACGGCACGGCGAAATTGTAGTTGTCCAGCCGCAGGCGATTTACACAACTGACGGCTGGCTTTAATTAAATCAATGTAATCTAAACTTGGCGTTCTAAAGTCTGCATCCAGCAGCCCGCAAGCGCTGTGCATATGCAGGCGACCTGAACTGCGATTGCCGCTTAAATTGGTCTGCTCCGTGACATAATCAAAACGCTTAAGCGCCAACCAGGCAGACGCACCGCTTGTAGGTGGTGCTTCAATGAGTTGCCATTGCGGCGGTTGACACTTAGCAAGTTCTGCCATTTGTAAATAAACCGCCTCACACAAACCTTCTTCATGGCCGAGCGCGAGATTCTTCGAGGTAAATTTAATCAGCCAAGCCTCATCTCTAGGCTGAGCAAAGGTTCGACAATACTGAGTTTCCCCAGCAGGCATATAAATCTGCGCTTTTGGCCTTGCCCCACCCGAACTACCACCCGCGACTAATGCAGCCAGTACCTGCTGAGTATGTCCATCTAACTCATCGTGATTATCATCCATATAATCTGACATTGAAGAATCGAACAGCGTTTGCGCTTCTAAGCCTAAAGTAGCTAAATCAATGTTAGCGTTCGTCGTGGTTGAAAACTCAGACACTGGAGAAAAAGACAGCGCTCCCATGCCTTTATCACCGACAAAGGCTAACCTATCCATCGCCGTTAATAGATTAGGCAGGATGCCCTTTTGCCGGAAAATACGATCTTGCAACAGCATGCCCCAGCCATCGGGCAAACAATCTCCAAATACGCCATGTACACCTTGATGCGGCGCTTTAGGTGCGACTTGAACTTGTGTGCTCGAATGCAAAGTAAAAGGTGATAAATTGCCAAACTGCTGCAAATAGCTGTCTGCATACTGAAAAAAAACGCCTTGCCGATTCTGCGCCAAGACCCCTACAGCAACCTGCTCACCTGAGCTTAATCTACGAGTTACCATGAGTTTTTGAATGGGTTTAAAACTCATCTTTTAGCACCTCATCAATACTAGAGGGCATTGTAGCGCGCTCTTTGTTAGATTGTGTGAGCTGATAAAGCCTATCCAATGAGTCGAGGGTTTGCCAGAGCAACAACAATTGGCGAAATGAAATTTGCCCAGTTAGCTCAAACTTCTTAATGGTGGCCGCAGGTACACAGCTTCGCTCAGCCAATGCAGATCGTGACAGTTTTGCCTGCTTTCGTAACTCACGCAAATAAGCCGCATAAGCTTGGCTTACATCGGTATCATCAAGTAAGGTAAAATTCATCCGCAAAAACCAAATGGATACAGTTATATCTATTATAGCGAAATAAAGCAGAAAATGGACATTATTGTATCCATAATAAATAATATGTTGAAAAACCACTCGATAAAGCCCTTCAAAACTTCTATTTTTAAGTCCTAATAGCAGTATAAAAACGGCACTGTTTTTCCATTGCTAACCACTAGGATTTAGTAAAAGCCATATACAAGTGGTGGGCAGTTTGGTAGGAAAACAGGCATTTTTGAGCGGTTTCTTTTCGGTAAGTTTTTGAGTTTTTATATGTTTAGATTGCCACCCGAGGGTGGCATTTGTATTTTACTCTTCTTTATTTTCGAGTGCTTCTTCTCGGCGCAGATAAGCACCGGCTTCGTCACTACTTGCACGCAGTTGGTGGTTTTGGTCCACAGCTCTCGTTTGCTGGTTGAGTTGGTATACTTGTGAGGCGTTACCTAAATCACGCTCGCTGGTAATTGCGGCAATGGACTCCCGATCTTTTAAGAAACTAATCACATCTTTACGGATGTCGCTTAGCTGTGCATCGTCTTTATGCATTTCTAGAATATGTCTTGGGTGCTCTAGGTTTTTCATACCCGTGGCAGCGAAGGTCGTTGATACTATTCTCGACACCACTACCCAAGGGGTAATACTGCTGCGTACTAGCGTATTTTCAGAGCGTGTGGAATCGTGAATGCCAGTACCTGTTGATATTTTAGACTCAGTAAATGTCCCTTCACACTTAAAATAAACCAGCAGAGATTCAAACTGCATCTCGGCATAGAATACGTGTGCAGCATTGTTGAGCATTGATGCAAACGATTTAATCAATAAGCCACTAAGCAGTATATGTACGGCTACCATCACAACGGCGCTGAACGACGCGATGTTTTCTTCGCTGAAGGCACTAGAAAAATTACTGATATTGGCGCTCGTTACATAGTGGTAAATATCTACTACGGCATAAGCAAAAAAGACACTTAGCCCAAGGGTCACTAGTAGCAGTAAGTTACCACCAAGCAAAGATAAAAACCTAAAGCGCTCAAATGATTTACCTAAATCTAGGGGGAGAACTTTAGGTTGTACTTCTTGGATCATTTCGCCTTTAAAGCCACCTTTACCATCAACTTGTTCTTGCAAGCTGGGATCTAGCTCACGATAAACCCGGTTTGGTACTTCTTTATAGCGGCGATTTGCCATCACCAAGTTGTCTAAGTTAATAAATATCTCGTTTGGATGTACGGACTCTTGCCAGTTTTCTCTTAATTCAGACACTTCAACCACTGGGTTTACTTTATCTAAACGCGCTTTAAGCATAACAGCAATAATGGCGCTACAGCCAAGTGCAAGCACGATAACGCCCGTGAGATAAGCCCAAGTATGAAGACTAGGCAAAGGCGCAAAAAAGAGCTCAATATCGGCTTTACTTAACTTCCCTTCATCCATGATGTAAGACAAAGTTAGGCCTATCAAGATTGGTAGCACAAAAGAGAGCGAAATCACTTTAGCAAGGGTCGCGCTCCCCAAAGATTCAATAGCATGTTCCGCTTTGCGTGAAATCGGTTTAGCCGCGCTGTACCAACATGACAAAATATATATCATCAGTAAGGTGCTATAGATTGGAAAAGTCAGCTCCCCAGCATCACCGGCAAAGCCCGATAGCGATACAAACGCCACCACACCATAAAGCACGAGTGCGGTTAATGTACTCACCCATGCACCAAATAAGCGTTGGCTCATATTTCTGATAGGATAAGGGAGAAAAAGTAATTTAGGTGCAATGCTGTGAAGTAAACGCGATAAGAAACCTTTCGGTTCTACAAACGTGCTGTTCTTTCGGCCAATCAACATTTCTTCTAGCGTTTTAGCACGGTAAGCCACATCAGCCTTTTCTTGCTGGGCGGTTGAAGTTTCTGACTTACTGAAGTTATAAGCTAAAGAGGTGGGGTGATTACGACCCACAAAAAAGCGCAGCGTTGCATATATTCCTTTTGCAAGAGAAGTGATCCCAAGACCTAAAATCAACATGCCAAATAGCATGATGATCCAACCCATACCCGCATCGCTCTTAACGGAGCTGGCGGCAATCACCAGTAATGCAATGCCCGCAATAGTTTGTATTGCACCACGAATAGCAGTGATTTTACCTTCCGTTTTAAATGGGTTTTTAAGCCCTAAATCAATAGAGCCATAATCAAAAGCCACTAGCAGCCTCCTTGTATAAACAGTCCAATGTCGGTGGCTAGGAGGTCGTTTAGCTTACGTAGCGTCCTGCCACACCTTTCAATTCCTGCAATACTCTGCACAATAACTTATTAAGTTGCAACGAGTTTCGTTTGAATTCAAAGAAGTTCCCACTTACCATTATCAAATCGTCTAACTTCGTTACAATTAGGCGAAATAGACAGAAGATAAAGCCACTCGTTTTCTACCAATTGCTTTACAACTGAGTGTGCTGTCATGATTTGCTCAAGCGCCTCGGTTGGTGCTTGTACAATGACGCTTAAACGTTGTGGGGTATGCATCCATTTTTCACCGTTGTGAACGGATTGCATTGGCAGGCCAATTCGCAAATCTCCGCCATTACCTTCAAACACTCCAATCCTTCCCCCTACTACATTATGCAGCACCTTGTTACCACTGCCGTATTTGTGGGTATCGGTTACCGAAGCGTTATATTGCATATTGATCCAGTTAGTGACGAGCATAGGAGCGGTTAAAATAGCAGTTAACTGACTAAAGTCTTGGTCTTGCTCGGCGCTGTATTCGTGCAAAAAGACTCGGCCTTGCAAGTCAACTCCCTGCGTAACTTGTCTCGGTGCGACCACAAATGCAGCATTGTTGGCAAGGCCCCATTCCGGCCTGACTTGAGACCAATCTTTAGTCCGGGCTATAAATTGCTGCTCTAATTGCTGTACAGATAACTCTTTGCCAGTTATCGCAAGCGTATGAGCACGCTCCACTCGAGCCTGGTGCGATGCCTGCTTTAACCAGCCGGTTACCTCTATATCTACATCACCATAGAGGATTATTGTTTCAGTGGTGGTATTATGTAGCGCTGCAACAAACCGCGTTTGCGATGGAATAGTAATGCCCCGCGCAATTAATTCTGCGCGTACAGCTTGGTCATTAAGAAGTTGCGCGAGTACTTTAACATTTACTTCCCCCGACTGGCCGCCACATGCACCACATTGCAGCCCGGCTTCATGTAAATTATTGGTGGTATGCGCTCCGTGGCCAACCAATAGGACTGTATCAGCAAATTCAGTCAGTCCCATCCCTTTTAGTATGCCAGCTGCGAGTTTAGCTTGCTCCAAAACAGTAACTTCGTGTTCGCCTTGTTTTAACTGCCACTTTCTTGAATCAATATGACTATCGACGGGATGCTGAGTTTTTTGTAGTGAAAACACTTTGCTAAATAGCTGATAAAAGTAACTCATCCCCATCGACTCTACCATCGAAAATGAAGCCGCAGCAGAGTGAGACCAGCTATGCCAACGGCCAGCTTGCTGGCGTTTTGTGGCAAGGTGCTGAGGTGCAGGCGTTTGTATTGCGGTGATTGGTGCTTTTAATAATCCGGGTAACTGGGGCCGACTAAAACGGCAGTTAGTCGCATGATAATCAATAGGTAGGCCAAAGAAACCCGCATAACCTATGGTTTGAATACCAGCGTTTTGAGCTTCGAGCGCGCGGCGGATCACCTCTGAACGCACATCAATACAAAAAGCCGCTTGTAAGGTTGGTGTAGCTTGCTCACGAGCGCCTTCAGGTTTTACCTGCTGAGCCTTTATCTGCCCCACTAAAGTGGCTTGATAACTAAGCTCAAGTGCCCGCTGAAATACCAGCCGTGGCAACAATGCTTTTTTATGTTCAAGCACAATCTCAGCAAGTTGCAGCTTTTGCTTGTTCCAATGGTATTGAATACGGGTAAAGGTCGTTGGATGGTGCTCACTCACATAACGCCAAATCACCAGCTCCCACGCCATTCGAATTGCCAATAGCGCACGCATATCGGAAGCTGGATGCTGGGCAAGATCTGCTTGCCAGCGTTCATAAGCCGCCCAAGATGCCCAACCATTAATGTCTAGCAGTAGCATGTGCGCATAATCACTCAGCTCATTAAACCCAATCCCTAAGGTGTCGACAGCGAGTGCAATTAAAGACTCAGGTGATGTTGGCAGAGCCTTAAAGTAATCAACTAAGCCTGACTCCCCCATGACGATGCTTATCCCCAAGTCTCGCGACACGGTTTCATGCCAGTGGCGATACAAACAGAGCCTCTCTTCACCTTGGGTTTGTTTGAGAATAGGCTGCACCTGCTGATAATGCGCGGCGCAAAATTGGCTGATTTGGTGGCTGATCTCCTCTTGCCATGGCATCTTATGTTCAGAGCGGTAGCGATCAAGCAAGTCCGCTAATGTATGCCAATGTGGCAACTCGCCGCAGTGACTTTTTTTGAGCCAATTAAGCAGTGCGCTGGTACTGCGTTGCACAGCATAATTCGCCGCAGATTGCTGCAATGCTTGCTCTGAAATCGCCTCTTGCTGCCATTTTTCGAGATAAAACGCCACGGGCATTAACATTCTAACCTGTGCCAACGCGCTCACTTTATTGACCACAGCATCAAAAGGCAGATCGCGCATTCCCCAAAATGGATTCACTGCGATTAATTGATCGAGCGGCCAAGTTGTCGCAATGCGTGTTTCAGCGCTCAGGAGTTGTTGCTGTTGCGGCTTAGATAGCTGAGTCTGTTTTTTTTCTTGTGTCTCTATCATTACTTCTGCTCCTCGTGCCCTGCAGCATAGCGATGAATGGCTAGGTGTTTCTGCTTTTTAATACTTGGTAAATGGACGGGCCAAAGCAATATGGTTAAACGCGTCATCCACTCGTCTAAATACAGCCCGGCATACAACACCCGAGAGAGTTTTTGCACCGTTACCAAATGCGCCCGGTAATAGAGCAGATAATTTACTACGATGAGTAACACTACAAGGCCGAGCAACCAAATATCTGCACCATCGAGTGCTTGCGCCCTGAGCTCATTTGGTAGCGCGACCACCAAGTGCAATAGCCACTTTTGCGCACTATAGGCTGTCAACAACACAACAGCTGCGGTGATGATTCTAAAATAGCTACTAGGGGCTTGCGCCTCAAAACGCAGCGCTAACCACACCGTTAATGCGCCAACCATTAATCCCCAAATACTGACAGGGCCTTGATATTCAATAATGACTGCAGCCGCTGTAGTGAGGCCAGTTGCTACGGCAAGTGCAATAAGCCATTGCCACAAGGGTGGTTCAAGTTGGTCGCTCAAGCGACGAGTCAAATCTTCATGGATCCACTGGCTTGAGTTTAAGAATGCGTGGGCTTTGTAGGCTGAATGCGCCAATAAGTGTAGTAGCGCTAATTCATATAGCCCCAAAGCACACTCCATTAGCATCAATCCCATTTGTGCACAGGTTGACCAAGCCAAGCGCACTTTTAAACTGATCCGCGTTGTCATGATAAGTGCGGCCAATAATGTCGTTATTCCTGCCACAATCAAGATCAGCCATTTCGCAGCTTCTACGCGTAAAATCAAAGGACCAAACACCATCACCAAAAAACCACCCAGATTAATGATCCCTGCATGTAACAGAGCACTTACCGGTGTGGGTGATTCAACTACTTGCATCAACCAGCCATGCACAGGCAGTTGTGCGCACTTTATCAGTGCCACAATTGCAAGTAAGCCAGCTGCTGATTGATCTAACACAGTGAGTGTCGTTGAGTGAGTTAAGTAATAGTCAGTGATGTCATTAATCTGGAGCATGCCAGTGCTGAGGTAGATACAAATAAAAGCCCCCAGCAATGCACTTTCTGCCAAGCGTGCCAAAATAAACTTTTTGTGGGCGGCCAATGTCGCTCTCGGGCGGTTAGGGTAAAATAGCAGTAAACGGTGTAGGCTCAAACTAATGCCGACCCAAGCCAACCAAAATAGAATGAGGTGATTACTGAGCACCACAATAGTTACACTCAGTAAGGTGGTGAGTAGATAGCGAAAATAACGGCCCCGGTGTTTTTCACCATGTAAATAATGAATGGAGTAGCGCAGTAAAATAAAGCTCATAAAGCCAATCAATGACACCACACTAAGCCGTAAAAAGTTTATTTCAAACAAGCCACTGGCAATATCACCTTGCGTTGCCCAACTCCCCCAGCCAAAAGCGATACAAATTACCACGCCGATAGCAAAACCGTTCGCGATACGAAATAGCCCAGTGTTACGACAAGACGCTTTGCTCATGAAAGACGCAGCAATCAAAAAGTGTAATAGCAACAGCACCACTAAGATATTAATCATTACTTTCTATGCTTCTCACCTAAATCTCTAATTAGATCATTATTCCAGCCTTTTTAATTTAATAAAAATAGATATAATTTAACTATTCGTTCTATTTTACTTATATATAGATGAGCCGACTTAATTATCACCACCTTTACTACTTTTGGCAGGTTGCTAAGATTGGAAATTTGACTCAAGCAGCTAAAGAGTTACATGTTTCGCAGTCTGCACTCTCTTCGCAAATCAAACAGTTAGAGCATAATATCGGGGTATCGCTATTTGAACGCGTAGGCCGTAGTCTAATGCTCACCAATCAGGGTAAAAAGGTGCTGAGCTATGCCGATGATATTTTTACCACAGGTCAAGAACTCGAAGCCTTGTTAAGCAAAGGCGTGCAGTCAACCACCCATGTAACTATCGGGGTGTTGACCACTCTGTCACGTAACTTTGTAGAAGCTTTTATTAGTCCTTTGATGCGACGCAGCGATGTGCAATTTAAGTTAAAGTCAGGCAGTATTTCTGAGCTGCTCAACGGCTTAACCAATTATGAGCTGGACTTAGTACTTACCAACAGAACGATTAACCTAGATACTTCAGACCCCTACTGGCAGTGTCAACTAGTTGCAAAGCAACCGCTTGCGATTGTTGGCCCACCTGCACTTAAACCCAGCACACAGTTTCCACAAGGTTTTGAAAAAACACGCTGGATCTTGCCACCCGCCAATTCAGATTTACGCACCGCATTTAATGCACTATGCGCTCAGCATCAGTACTTTCCCAACATTTTGGCAGAGGTCGACGATATGGCGATGATGCGACTACTGGCACGAGACAGTGGCGCGGTGGCCGTTTTACCTGCCGTAGTAGTAAAAGACGAAATAGCCCAAGGGGTGCTACAGCAGTATCAGGAACTGCCTAATATTTATGAGTATTTTTATGCCATTTCAACACAGAAAAAGGTTGTTCCTGAAGCGATTAAAATTCTGCTGCAAGAAGCGCATGACAAGCCCACACATTTTTAAGCTTACTGATTTTTATTCACCTGAAAGTATTAGAAAATCACGATTTATTTCTGTTTTTTAACTTAGCCCATATTAACGTAAGAAAATTGGCCTAAGCACTTGACCAATTGATGTTTCTTTAGCAAGCTGAAACTATAGGATAAAAATTCGACGAGGCAGTTATCGTGTTCAAGCTTGCGCACAATGGCAATATCTTAATGGATGTGAAGTCTGCTTCACCGCCAAGTGCTGCGTTTGTGATCGAAGCCCTTGAAAAGTCGCAATTTGCTGATTGCGAAATCGATCACGACTCGATTAAGGCTTTTTTCCAAAGCGACTTTCCTGAAAGTCAAATTGTGGTTGCTAAACAGCATGATGCAAAATTTGAAGTTACCTTAAGCGACGATAAAATGCAGGCCTTTGGGCAGCTTAAAACTGCTCGTGGTGGTAAAGCAATATCATTAGAAGAAGCGAAAAAGGTCATAGTTAAAGCAGGCGTAAGCCGTGGCTATAAGCAAGCCTACCTTGAAAATATCCTACGTAAACAATTTGAAATTCCACCTGGTGAAGAAGCATCTGGGTTAATCGCCCAAGGTAGACCACCGCAAGACGGCCAGTCAGCCAAATTACTGCCACATATACAAACGCTAAAAGAACGACTCAAGCAGCCTAGAATGCGTGAAGATGGCACCGTTGATATGCGTGACTTTGGCAAGCTTGCAAGCGTTTCGCCCGGTGATTTACTGGTGACTCAAAAGCCTGCTACGCCGGGTAAAGAAGGCTTTACTGTAACCGGTGAGAGCATTGAAGCAAAACCCGGCGATTCGTTCCAGCTTGTAGCGGGTGAAGGTACTGAGATCAACCCTAGTAATCCACTAGAGCTTATTGCTACTATCGCAGGTTGCCCCTCTGATATCACCAACGGTATGCGCGTTGATGACGTATTTACCATTGCCGACGTCACAGTAAAAAGTGGTCACGTCGACTTTAATGGTAGTGTAGTAGTCACCCATAATATTGAACCTGGTATGCGCGTAACCGCCCAAGGCGATATCACAGTGCTCGGCACGGTGGAATCTGGAGAACTTACCGCTGGTGGTAACATTGAGGTACGAGGTGGCGTGATCGGCCACGTTGACCATCAAAATAATGAGCAAGGCTTAACCTGCAAACTTATCGCCAAAGGCAATGTTGAGATTGCCCACGGCCAATATACTTACCTTGAAGGCGATAACATTATTATCAACAAGCAAAGCAACCACTGCGACATTAAAGCGCAAAAGCTGATACAAGTTGGTACAGGCGAACAACCGAGTGGCAAGTTGATAGGAGGCTCAATCATTGATGCGCAAATGGTAGTTGCAGGTGAAATTGGCAGTGAGTCTGGCGCTAAAATGATGATTTATCTGGCACGCAAAGGTCTTAAAATCACCCAAGAAACTGACACTCTGTTCAAAGAAGTCGCCGCTACCAATGATTCTTTAGACCAATTACAGCAAGCGATTGAAAAAGCGGAGTTAGTAAAAGATGCTGCTAAAAAGCAGCAACTCAAAACTAAAATTGGCGCAACACAAATGCACTACTGCCAGCAAGCCGAGCACCTTGAGCAAAAGCTCAGTCAACTTGATCACGACTTACACGATTTACTCGACAACACTAAGCTTGCGGCAAATAAAGCGCTTCATTCAGGGGTTGAAATCCACATCTTTGACCGGGTGCATAAAACAACTCGCAGTTATCCCCCGTGCTCAGCAACGCTACAAGAAAACCAAGTTAAGATAGACTTTAAAACCGCCGGCTCCTAGCCAGCACTTTGCCTTAGCGCTGACATTTAGAACAATACACTGTGCTGCGCTGTCCTAGGCGTATCTCTTTTAATGGTGTTTCGCAGCTCACGCAAGGCTCACCTTTGCGACCATACACCAGCAACTCTTGGGCAAAATAACCCGGTTTGCCATCACTTTGGGCAAAGTCTTTAAGTGTAGTTCCCCCTTGCTTGATAGCTGCACTTAAGGTTTCCTTGATGATCGGTGTCAGTACTTGGTAGCGTTTAAGTGAAATTTTACCTGCTTCTTTTTTGGGATGGATCCCTGCTTTAAACAAAGATTCATTGGCATAAATATTACCCACACCAACCACCACATGATTATCCATAACAAATTGTTTAATCGGCTGCTTTTTGCCTCTGCTTTTTTCAAATAAATATTCTGCAGTAAAAAGCTCAGTCAACGGCTCAGGACCCAGCTTTTCAAAAACGCTATGATCTTCACCCACACCTTGCCATAAAAAGGCTCCAAAGCGACGCGGGTCGTTCAATCTGAGCGACTTACCTGAGGCCAGAATGATCTCCACATGATCATGCTTTTTTAGTGGCTCCGCGCCATCAACAACACGTAAGTTCCCTGACATCCCCAAATGCAAAATCGCAGTGCCATGCTTGGATTCTATAAGCAAATATTTTGCCCGACGCTTAACCGCAAGCACCTTCTCACCCTCAAGCAATTGCACTTCCTCTGGTACAGGCCACCTCAACTTACCATTGTGTACTTTTACGCATTGAATAATATGTTGCTCTAAATACGGTTGAATGCCTAAACGGCTCACTTCGACTTCTGGTAACTCAGGCATAATTCACTCTATTACTGTGTGGTATTACAATTCTATCGGTAAAAATAATGCTTTGGCTTGCTCAGTATCGAGTTCAAACCAACGCTGTTGTTGTTTATCAAATAATACAAAGCCATTATCGCTTGGATACAGTTGATAGCTGAGCGGAAGCTCTTGAGTTGCCAGCCAAAACTGCGCAGCAGTGAGCGCGGGCTCCAACTGCTTTGGCGCCTCAACAACCAATAGCTGTAAACTCTGCCATTTGGCGACAAGCGCACCTAGGGTATCTTCACTAAAGGTCTGGTTTGAGCCTTGCGGTAGCTCTATACGCCAGCTTGTACCAATACGTTCAATTTTATAGCCAGGAAATGCCACGGTTAGGACAAAACTTTGTTCTGGTAGCACAGCTTGTATCTTTGCTTTGTCGTCGCTGGGATTCAATTTATAGTGGAGTCCGTTGAGAAAAAAGATCATCAGTAACATGGAAAAGATCACCACGTTATTCCACGCCTTACGGCTCATTTGAATCATACCCATCTCCTAAGCGTTTGAACGGTTAGTGTATAATACTAATTTGCATTTATACATGCTCAATTAGCCCTTGCTCGCCGAGGCGATTCCGCCTAATTTAACAATCTGTCATTACCGCACCCTATCTACGCCAAATTGCGCATTTACACTATTTAAATGGCAAGTTATTTTGCTAGAATGTGGGCAAAATTTTAAGGAGTTCCGTCAATGGCAATGTATGTAGTGGGTCATAAGATCCCTGATTCAGATTCAATTTGCGGTGCAATCGCACTTGCTTATCTAAAAAACCAAATTGGTGAAGAAGCGATCCCTACGCGCTTGGGTGAAGTCTCACCAGAGACTCAGTTTATTCTTGACCGCTTTGGTTTTGAAGCACCAGAGCTTAAGATGAGCTATGCTGGTGAAGATGTGTATATCGTTGATCACACTGAAAAAACACAAGCACCAGACGACATCGATAAAGCAACTGTGGTTGGCGTAGTTGATCACCACAAACTAGGCGACCTTACGACTTCAACACCACTTGAGTGTTGGATCCGCCCTGTTGGCTGTAGTAACACGATTATTAAAATGATGTACGACTTCTACGATGTAGAAATCCCAGCAAATATTGCTGGGATCATGATGTGTGCAATCCTAAGCGACACAGTCATCTTCAAATCACCAACTTGTACTACTGCGGATATTAAATGTGTTGAAGCACTTGCAAAAATCGCGGGTGTTGATGATGCAAAAGAGCTTGGCATGGAAATGTTCAAAGTGAAGTCAGCAGTTGAAGGCACACCAATTCGTGACTTGGTCATGCGTGATTTCAAAGACTTTAACATGAATGGTAACCTTGTTGGTATTGGCCAGCTTGAAGTCGTTGATCTTGCTGTATTTGATAAGATCAAAGATGAGCTACATGCCGATATCGCGAAATTAAAAGAAGAAGGTAATCGCCACAGTGTGATGCTGCTACTTACTGATATCATGAAAGAAGGCTCACAAATGCTGATCGCTTCTGATGATGAAACGATCATCGCAAAAGCATACGACGTTGAGCCTGAAGCAAGCAAAGTATGGTTAGACGGTGTACTGAGCCGTAAAAAGCAAGTTGTACCACCATTGCAAGACGCATTTGCTGGTTAATACTGTCCGCCGAGGTGAACGCCTCGGCTGTTTTTTATGCTGCACCTCACTCCGGGTATATTCGCTTCTTTTGTCAAAGACTTGAATGCCGCGTGCCATTCACATCACCTTATTCAAATCAACCTGCCCTTGAGCGACTGTATCGCACAAGTCGGTGACAAGACGCTATTTGGCCCAAGCGTAATTGCAGGCGGCGTAGAGCATAGCTTAAAAATGACCTCAGGATGGGTAATATTAGTCGAACCAAAAAGCTTGTATGGTAAGCAACTCCAGAGCAACGGCTGTGCAGCAATTAAGATAAGTACTGCACCAAAGAGCAATGCCAAGCTTGCCGAGTTAATACGCACAGTAGGGCTTACCGAGCTCCCGACGACGGCTCTAGATCCACGAATTGGCAGTGTATTGACGCAATTAGATACATGCTTTAACGCACAAACTTGCCTTAAACCCAATCACTTTAGCGCCAATACGATTGCCGAGTCACTTTATCTCTCACCAAGTCGCTTTTTACATCTTTTTACCGAGCAAGTGGGGATAGCGTGGCGACCTTATGTGCTGTGGCGCAGGCTGATCTGCTCAGTTGTTGCCATACAGCAAGGCAACAACCTTACACAAGCTGCCATGCTCGCGGGGTTTGCAGATAGCGCTCATTTGAGCCGTACATTTAAACGGCAGTTTGGCATCACACCGACTGAGGCATTAAAAACACAAAGCACTATAAACTAAGCCGTCGGTTTATTACCTCGTTTATAAGCTTCACCAATCAACTTGACCATAGGCAGCGACGATATGGTTAATACGACAAGAAAAATAATCGAATGAACAATCATCTCATCGACCGTATAGCCAATACGAAACTGAATAAATGCCTGAAGCTGAATGTAAACATTAGCAGCAACAAATAGTGCTAAGGACACACTCCAAAACCACACATCCGTGATAGGACGCTTACCATAAGCGACGCAAAAGGCACCAAATACATTTAAGAGATCTGCGACCAATAACACAATCCCAGTAAACATGCTTGATTCTATTTCTAAATGATCCGGCAGCGTAAATGCATCATAGATTGAGGCAATAAACGTCAGTAGTAAGAAATAAAATAAGACTTTCCATTTCATGCAAGCAACCCTTCATAACCGTAATATATATCATCGCAGTCATCTGGTCGCTGCTTCCGTGCTTTCTCAGTACATTCCTTATCAACAATCTTTGTTGTTTTTCTCATAGGATCCTTCCCTAAATACAGAATAAAAAATCTAATTGTACACCCATTAACTAACCATGAATTTAGCCAGTTTATTCAAGCTTAGTTGCCTAAGTTGTATCACACTGCTACCAAAATAGGAGCATAACCATGAAGCAATTTTTAGTAACTACCCCCTTAGTTGATTATCAACATTCAGAGATCCAAAGTTTAATAGAAGCAAAAAATTGGCGGCAACTTAATGCGCTCTCGGCAGCGGAGCAAATCTATAACTTTGTCAAAGACGACATCGAATTTGGTTATAGTGAGACAGATACACTAACTGCAAGCCAAGTGCTTAAGCAAGGCTATGGACAATGTAATACCAAAGGAACATTATTGGTTGCACTACTAAGGGCTTGTGATATTCCAACACGAGTTCATGGATTTGAGATAGCAAACGATCTAAAGCAAGGGTTAATTCCTACCCAACTGACATGGTTTGCCCCAAAAAGTATTATCCATAGTTGGGTTGAGGTTTATCTAGAGGAGCGCTGGGTAGAGCTTGAAGGTTACATAATAGATGACGGCTACCTTAAACAGATTCAGCAACGGTTTTCAATGGCAAAAAACTTTACTGGATTTGGTATTTCCACTCTCTGTTTACAGCAACCCAATAATCGCTTTTCGTTAAATGGTGCATATATTCAAAAGCAAAGTATCACACGCGATTTAGGGGTTTTTACAAATCCAGATACGCTTTATCAGCAACACAAAAATCTAACTGGCATCAAGCAGTGGTTGTATGCTCACTGCTTGAGATATTGGATAAATCTTCGAGTAAAACGCGTAAGGGCCGGGCGCTTCAACTGAATAAAAAATAGCAACCTGGCCGTAATTGTTGCTGGCATATTTAAAACCACAGCTACTGCGCAAGTATCACGCAGTTACGGCCTGCGGCTTTGGCTTGATACACCGCATGGTCTACTGCTTTTAACGAATGACCAAACGGTAAGTTGGTATTGACTTCAGCAACTCCAAAACTTGATGTAATGGCTATCTCCCCAGACGGTGTGGAAATAACCGCGAGCTCAATTTCCCGTCGCAAGCGCTCGGCAATCACCATTGCAGAGTTTACTGGTGTGTTAGGTAACAGCACGATAAATTCTTCGCCGCCTAAACGACACATGCAATCTTCTAGCCTTAGGGTATTCACACAGATTTCGGCAAAGCTTTTAAGCACTAAATCACCGGTTTCATGGCCGTGGTTATCGTTGATATTTTTAAACTGATCTATGTCTAGCATCATCATACTAAATGGATGATCAAAGCGTGCATGACGACTAATCTCACGCTTTGCATTATCCATTAAAAAGCGCCGATTACTTAATCCAGTGAGCGGATCTTTAAATGCCATATCTGTGAGTTGCTGCTGTAGCTGCCATAGCTCTTTAACCAATAATCGGCGACTGCAGCAATCTGCTATCATCTCCGCAAAAGCAATTTCATCTTTGTGCCATGTGCGTACACCATTATTTCCTTCACAGCACACCACCCCGTGTGGGATACCATTTTTAAAGATCACAGTATCTAACATGGTTACTATGTGATTTGGCGTTAAATAACACTCTTGAAATTCAGATGTTCTAGGATCCGCAGCCGCGTCGTTCGCATTTATTGATTGTCCGCTGTTAATTGCAGAAAAATAAGCTGGAAAGTTCTCATACTTTAAGGCCGGTAGTTGCATCGGTAATTCATCACCCTGCCAATCCGTGTTTGCAACATTGATAAGCTCTGAAGGTTTGTCGAGATCATCAAATAACCAGACAGAAACTCGAGTGACGTCTAAGGTAAGCTTACCTTCATCAAGTAAATCAATCAGGAAGCTTTGAAATGTTCCCGATACATCAAGTTCTTGCGAGCTGAGCCGTCTAAGCCTTTGCGTAACATTGCTAAAGTTCTTCAACATAATACGAAGATTTTATTCTTTTCCACTAGCATAACGCGCCATAATTTTTAAGCATAGTCTTAAATACTAGAATTAACCTATGTTTAGGAATATTTTCACACGATTATGTTATAAATAAGAATATAAGTAGAGCAAACCGTAAATAGAGCAATACTAAAAGGTAGTAAAGGTGAGATTAATAGAGTGGCACGAGGCCACTTTATTCGTTGATTATTTAATATATTTTGCGAGGTATTTTTTAAATACCGGATCTGACATTGCCAATTGTCGTTGTTCATCCATGATTTCCTTAAGCAAAGACTCTGATGTCAGAGGGTTAGCCAAGACTACACGAAATACTACCGTTGGTTGGCGATCATATTGCTCTGGTGTTAATCGTGTTCGAGAAACAAAAGAGCGGCCTGCTTCACGTTGACGCTTTTGCATGCTCGCAGTAAAACGGTTGAGTGCGGCATAAATATCGATTTTTTCCTGTTCACCCGCCTGTGCGATTGCCGCTTTTATTTGCTCAGGCACATAGCGGTAAGTCAGCAAACATAGCTCAGGTTCAGAGATCAGCTCAAAATCGGGGGTTTGTTTAATTAGTTCGGCAAAATACTGCGCCTTTTCAATCCCTTTATCAATAAGCATCTCATAGCCTTGACGGCCAATAACACGCAAACATGCATGCACTAACATCGCCATACCCGGGCGACTCCCCTCTAATGTATGACTTCCCAGATCTTTAGAGCCTTTACGTAAGATGTATTCAGCGTGGTGCTCGATTGCATCAGATGCCGCTGGGTCTTTAAACAACACCATCCCCGCTCCCATAGGCACATACATTTGTTTATGTGCATCTATGGTAATTGAATCTGCTCGCTCCACCCCTTTAAGAAGGTGGCGATTGTTATTTGATAAAAGTGTTGCCCCACCCCAAGCTGCGTCAACATGAAAGTGGCAATTGAGTTCTTCGGCTAAATCGGCCATCTCTTCAAGTGGATCAATATTGCCCGTTTCGGTCGTCCCAGCGACACCAACTAAGGCCAATACTTTTATCCCTTGTGCTTCAAGTTCATGAGCTTTGGCTCGCATGGCATTAACATCGACCTTATTGTTGCAAGCCGTTTTGATTGAAATGAAGTTATCTCGACCAATACCTAAAACATCAGCGGCCTTGCCTAACGAATAATGTCCTCTTTCAGAAACCAATACCGCTAAGCCTCGATAGCCATAATGTAGCATTGCGGCCACAATACCCGATGCGCCAATACCTTTAAATTCACCATCCGCTTTTAATAAACGGTTTCGTGCTATCCAAAGCGCAGTTATATTGGCGATGGTACCACCCGAACAAAAAGCACCGAGTGACGTTTTCGCGCTGTGCATCCATTTATCGTAGAAAGCATCATCACTGCTATAAACCAAGTGATGCATCATTCCCAATACTTGACGCTCGAGCGGAGTAAAAGCTTTTGACGTTTCGATTTTGACTAGGTTCTGATTGAGTCCCACCATCAACTTCGACAGAGGCAACACGAAATGCGGTAAAGCTGAGGTCATATGCCCAATAAAACTTGGGGCTGCGGTATGCACTGAATGGGCAACTAATTGCTCCATGATATCTTGCGCATAGTCAGAGACAAACATCGGCACTTCGGGGATCACCGCCGACTGAAAATCTTTTTCAACTTCGTGCAGAGGCTTTTCAATTGCCGCAATATTCTCATTTAAAAAGCCAGCCAAATTGCTCGAGATTTCTTGCTCGATTCTGCTTAAAGTTGAATCAGGCGCCTCAGGCACAGTAAATATACGCATTAAGCTTTCTTCAGACGCAACGGCGCAACGCTTTGGACCCATCAATACTACCTAAACATCAAACGGTGCAGTAGCTTACCTACCCATTCAAGAGATTGAGTAGATACAAATTGCACAAGAGATTGTGATACATGAAATGGCTAACTTTACTGTAAAGAAAGGGAATTGTCTTCTATTGTCTAGTTAAAATTCATGAAACATTGACAATTTTATTAAAACCCAACGAAAGTTCAGTGAAAAATCCCCAGGTGTTCTAGCGTTTCTATTTTACATTCTCGTCAAAAGTGAGGTATAAAATAGGAACATAGCCCAGCAAAACGGCACATTACCGACTTGCCTGCAACAATGCATTTTATTGATCATTGCTGAGGAAGTTTTTTGCTTTATTTCTTCTCAAGATATCAATTTATGTTGTATTGTTTATATTATGTAACAAAGCAGCGCCAGTTAGGCATTTTATCGTTGCGAAATAACGATATTGTGGATAAAGGATTATCATGAATACGCGGAGCATAGCTCAACCACTCAAAGCCAAGTCTAAACACCATTTAGCAAAAGCGACTCCGCTTTTAGGGTTTACAGGTTATACTTCCCGACTCCCTGTTGCATGGCTTCTATTAGCCTCATTTATCTTTTTAGCTGCTTTATCGATTTATGTAATCGCCAACTATTACGATACACGCCGCGATATCATGGCCAGAATTGACGCACAGCTTGTCAATGCCGCCACCAGCGCAAACGTCATTGTTGGCAAAAAGTATCACCAATCGCCTAATCAGATAACTGCAACTGAGTTTAAGCAAAAAAGCCACGCACTCACCGAGCTTGCCCGTGCTCTAAACGTTGAATACGTCTATACCATGGTGCTAAAGCCACCTTATGTGCATTTTACTGCATCCAGTTACACTCGAGAAGATCTCAAACTCAACCGACTAACACGCTATCAAGACGTTTATACTGAGGCATCCATTACTCTAAAAAGCGCCTTTCATTCCACCGAACCAGTATTTGAAATCGATAAGGACAAATGGGGTCACTTTAAAAGTGTGTTTATTCCCTTCGTGCTGCCCGATGGCACTACTTATATAGCAGGCGCTGACTTGACAATACACGATTTAGAAAGTCGGTTACAAGAAAGTGTGATGGATGCCGCGATTGACGCTAGCTTCTTTTTTGTGATGTTTTTGATTGTCGTAAGCCTGTACTTTATGTATTACAAGAAAACCTTAACAACGGATAGCCGCACCGGGTTTGGCAACCGAATTGCCCTTGAGCAGGCACTTAAGTATTCTAAGTCGCAACACCTTTGCTTGAGCGTAGTGTGGGTAAAAGAGCTTGAAGATATCATTAGCTTCTATGGTACAGAAGTCGGCGATAACGTTATGGCAAAAGTCATGAGCTACTTTATCGAGTTTACTCATCCGTTTGAGGTTTACCGCCTAACCACCTCTAAAATTGCGCTAGTGACCAGTATCGAAAATGGTGAGCATTATTTGGCGAACTTAACGGAGACATTTCCTTGTGCAAAACCCATATACGATGCGCCGCACTTATACGTTAATTTGTGTGCGGGTGTTGCTAAAGGCAATTGCGCGCTGTTGCTTGAGAATGCCTTTCTCGCGCTGCGTCAGGCTCAACAGCAAAATACCCAAGTCTGTTATTTTGATTCTCAGCTGCAAATAAACCCCCAGCAACAATCAAAAAACCTCCATCTCACTCGTTTACTGCAAAGCGCGTGTGAATCAGACCGCATCATTCCCTTTTTTACGCCGCGTAAAGCTTGTCACGACCATGCTGACATTCAGTACCACTGCACGGCACGGGTCCTTAACGAGCGCGGCGCTATCATCGACGCCGAACATTTTTATCCGGTAATGAAGCAGCCTAAACTTCGCGCACAAATTAGCATGAAACTACTTGAGTTATGCGTCACCCGTTTTCGTAAATCAAACCATGCTTGGAGCATGCAATTAAGCCACAGTGAAATCGCGGATGCGGAATATTTTGAATATATCAGCCAGATCCTACGCCGTTACCCACAACCACAGCTCATCACATTTGAGTTTAATGAAACGGATGTACTCAAAAACTTTAGCGATATGAGCTTAATGATGCAGTCGTTAAAAGCAAAAGGTGCAAATGTTGCGGTAACGGGTGTGAATTGCGGTTTCCTTACTATCAACCGGATCTTAAAACTCCCACTGGATGCCATTTGTTTAGAAGCTAGTATTTGTGAAAACTTAGATGAAGATGAGATGCTGCTGAGCTCCATTGAATATCTAGCAAGTCATTGCAATGCCAAGCGGATAGACTTGATTGTACCCTGTGTTGCCACCAGCAAACAGGCAAAACAATTGGAAGCTGCAGGCGTTGCTAGATTGGAAGGGAGCTGGATAGGCAAAGCAAGCGGCCACCTTTAAGCCGCTTTATCAACCTGAAGTGCCGGATTAAATTAAAGTGTTACGACTAGGCGGGTACTTGATTGACCACTTGCCCAATACTTACGTTCAAAGGGCGTAATGGCCTCATCACTTTCATAGGCTTCCACTTCAACATCAACGCCGCTAAGCGCCAAAGCTCTGGCAAACTCTTTGACATAAATATCCCAATTACTGCGCAACTCCAACTTACCACCTAACTTGACGATAAAAGGAAACACCGCGCTACCATGCCAACGTCTTTGAATGTGTTTAGCTTTCGGCCACGGATTGGGATACAGCAAATAATGGTGAGTTGGCTGCCAATCTGCTTCCAGCGCTAATCGCCAAAAGTCATTGAGATCGGCTTGCACCAAAATATATTGGCCTTGCTCCGTTTGTTTATATTCAACGTCGTGTTTATCTAGTCGATGCGCAGACTTGTCTATGCCAATTACCAATGCATCAGGGTGTCGCTTCGCCAAATTTGCTGTACTTTCACCAACACCACAACATGAGTCCAAAATAATCGGTCCATTAAAGGCCTGTACTCGCGCATTAACCTCATCGAAAGCACTTTGTGTATGTGCCGCAATCGGCTTTTTAAACTCAGCGGTTAGATGCTTAGTAACGATTTCATCGAGCTTATCGTGTAGGCCCTGTTGATTAGTGGTGATACTACGAGAGTTTGCTTCTGTCATAACCAGTCATTATTAAGGGGGATTAGTAAGGATTTTACCTGAAATAACACAAGAGCGCTGCAATTGATGGCAGCGCTCATTCTTTATCCTGCGATTAGTGTCTTAGCCCAACACCGCGTTTAATCAAGTGCAGTGACAACCAAAATAGACCACATATAAATACACCTAATACCGTAAAGGCAACACCAATATTAACATCAGAGACTCCTAAAAAGCCAAAACGGAAGGCATTTACCATATAAATGATCGGATTTATCTGCGACACACCTTGCCAAAACTCCGGCAGTAATGTGATTGAGTAGAATACGCCACCAAGGTAGGTCAGAGGTGTCAGCACAAAAGTCGGAATAATACTAATATCGTCGAAACTGTTGGCAAACACCGCATTGATCAAACCACCTAATGCAAATACGGCTGACGTTAAAATAACCGTAATGATGATAACTGCAAGATTGTGAATTTGAATATCCACGAAAAACAGACTAACGATAGTAACAATAAGTCCGACTAGCATACCTCTCGCCATGCCACCGCCCATATAGCCAAGCACAATAATATAGTTAGGCACGGGTGCCACGAGCAGCTCTTCAATACTCTTTTGAAACTTGGTGGAGTAAAAACTCGAGGCAACATTAGAATAGGAGTTGGTGATCACCGACATCATGATTAAGCCAGGTACAATAAACTCCATGTAGCTAAAGCCCCCCATCTCACCAATGCGCGAGCCAATTAAACTGCCAAATATCACAAAATAAAGTGTCATGGTGATCGCTGGCGGTACTAAGGTTTGCACCCAAATACGTAAAAACCGAATACACTCTTTTATCCAAATACTTTTTAACGCGACGCCATATTTCAACACGATTATGCCCCTCTCCCCTGCTCCAGTAAGCCAACAAACAACTCTTCTAAACGGTTAGCTTTGTTACGCATACTTAATACTTGATTACCTTGCTCTGTGAGCTGTGTGAACACCCCATTGAGCCCTTGCGACTTAGCTACTTCTACCTCAATAGTATGGTCATCAACGGTGGTAAATTGGTAACCATCGAGTGCCACAGGCTGCATGGGCGACTTAAGATCAAGTACAAACGTTTCTTTATCCAACTTTGCAAGTAATGCCTTGATGGTCGTATGCTCAACAATCGTGCCTTTATCAATAATCGCAATATTTCGGCACAGCAGCTCAGCTTCTTCTAAGTAATGCGTTGTGAGTATAATCGTTACTCCTTGCCTATTAATTTCACGTAAAAAGTCCCACATAGAACGGCGTAGCTCAATGTCCACACCAGCCGTAGGTTCATCCAAAATAAGAAGCTTAGGCTCATGCATCAATGCTCTTGCAATCATCAAGCGACGCTTCATACCGCCAGATAGCGTGCGGGCTTGCTTATCTTTTTTCTCAAATAATCCTAGCTGCTTGAGATACTTCTCGGCTCGCTGATGGGCAACGTCTCTTGGCACACCATAATAGCCCGCCTGAGTCACTAGAATTTGGTTTAGCGTCTCGAATTGGCTAAAGTTGAACTCCTGTGGTACTAAACCTAAGTTCGACTTAGCGTCTTCCAGGTGAGTATCAATACTATGACCAAAAACCTCTACACTGCCTTGGGTTTTATTCACCAATGAGGCAATAACGCCTATTGTGGTAGATTTACCCGCTCCATTTGGACCAAGCAACGCAAAGAAATCCCCTTCTTGAACCTCGAGATCAATGCCTTTAACGGCTTCAACGCCGTTACTATAAACTTTTTTTAACCCTTTGATGTTTAGTGCTATTGTCATATTTTATTATTCTCCATAACCCCAGCGTTTAACTAGGGTATGCTCGATGTTTAGATGATCTAAAATACGGGCCACCATAAAGTCGACCAAGTCGTCGATACTTTGTGGCTGATGATAAAAACCAGGCGCTGCAGGCATGATAGTCACGCCCAAGCGGCTAAGCTTGAGCATGTTTTCAAGATGAATTGGACTAAAGGGCGTCTCGCGCGGCACTAATATTAATTGGCCACGTTCTTTGATCACCACATCGGCTGCACGCTCAAGCAAATTGTCAGATGCCCCAAGCGCAATGGCTGACACGCTTCCTGCGCTACACGGGCACACCACCATCTGCTTTGGAGCGGCCGAACCGGATGCCACAGGGCTAAACCAGTTATCTTTACCAAACACCTGAATTTGCTTATCTTTAGCACAGAAAAGCGCCTGTAGTTGCTCCGTTGCTTTTTGTTCATTACCAGAGAGTTTTAGATTGGACTCAGTATCCAGCACTACTCTGGCTGCGCTCGAGATTAGCACGTAAACTTGATAGTTTAACGACACCAATACCTCGAGTAATCTCAGTCCGTAAGGGGCGCCCGACGCACCGCTAAAGGCCAGCGTAATTGGCCCATTAAATGTTTGTTCTGACATAATGATTACTTTTTCAATGCAGTTAAAAGTTTGTCGTGGATGCCACCAAAACCACCATTACTCATGATCAACACATGCTGGTTTGGTGCTTGATTTGTCACAACCTGTGCGACAATCTCATCTACGCTTGCAAAACACTGACGACCCGCGGCTTCGGCTTGTGCTTTAAGAGACCAAGATAAGCCTTCTGGTTCGAATAGATACACTTCATCTGCCGCATCAAGCGATTGCAATAAGGTTTCTTGGTGAATGCCAAGCTTCATCGTATTTGAGCGCGGCTCTAAAATAGCAATGATAGGTGCACCTCCAACTTTAGCTCTAAGCCCTGCTAGGGTCGTTGCTATTGCTGTAGGGTGATGCGCGAAGTCATCATAGACAGTAACGCCATTGACTTCCCCTTTGACTTCCATACGGCGTTTAGGAGAAATAAATTGCCCTAGCGCTTCGATACTCACCTCAATTGGAATGCCCACATGTCTTGCTGCCGCAATCGCCATCATGGCGTTCTTCACATTATGCACACCAATCGCCTGCCAATTTACTTCGCCTTTTTCTTCGCCTTCAAATAGCACCGCAAAGCGAGACCCGTCAGCCTTGAGCAGGTTATACGACCATTCTTTGCCAAGCGATTCCTGCTCGCTCCAAAAACCGCGTTCAATAACGTTTTGTAACGCAGCATCATCTGCTGGATATATGGCCTTACCCTGACTGGGTAGCGTGCGAATTAAATGATGAAACTGGGTTTGAATGGCATTTAAATCTGGAAAAATATCAGCGTGATCATATTCGAGATTATTGAGTATTAACGTGCGAGGTAAATAATGGACAAACTTGCTGCGTTTATCGAAAAACGCCGTATCGTATTCGTCGGCTTCGATAACAAAGAATGGCGTATCTGACGTGCGCGCCGACACACCAAAGTTTTGCACTATGCCACCAATCAAAAAGCCCGGGCGTAATCCTGCGTATTCGAGTAACCACGCTAACATACTTGCTGTGGTTGTTTTGCCATGCGTACCGGCAACCGCCAACACCCATGACTGGCGTAATACATGGTCTTTTAACCATTCAGGGCCCGAGGTATAACACATACCCTTTTCTAAAACATATTCAACGCACGGATTACCACGACTCATGGCATTGCCGATGATCACCACATCAGGCTCAACATCAATGAGTTGTTGAGGGTCGTACCCTTGGGTTAATTCAATACCGAGTGATTCGAGTTGGGTACTCATCGGGGGGTAAACATTGAGATCTGAACCTGTGACTTTGTGCCCCAATGATTGAGCGATGGCTGCGATCCCGCCCATAAAGGTACCGCAAATCCCTAAAATATGTACGTGCATGATGTTAGCGTTCTTTATTATTTCATTGCCGTTTAGATTAACATACTCAGCTTATTGGTGGCTGACTTTATTGTTGAATCTCATGCACCAGTATTATTCTTTATTTTTAGATGGGTGATGTGAGGACGTGTTCAAGGTTTTGTCGCGCTTAAAGATGTGTCGCGCTAAAGCACGACCTACGGTTGGTGGTGCGTACCATGCAAAATGGAACGTTGTGGCAAAGGTTTGTCGCGCTAAAGCGCGACCTACGGTTGGTGGTGCGTGCCATGCAAAAGGGAACGTTGTGGCAAAGGTTTGTCGCGCTAAAGCACGACCTACGGTTGGTGGTGCTTGCCATGCAAAAGGGAAAGGTTTGTCGCGCTAAAGCGCGACCTACGATGCTGTTGCGGCCGACCACACGCCTTTTTCAATGCCCTGTTTTACCATCAAAGTCAGCGCTTTTTCTATCGCTTGCGTTACACAAATATGCATCGGTTCATTATCGCTAAACCCCGCTTCAGCTTCGGCTAAACGTTTGTAACTCACATAGCGGAAAAAACCAGCCCGAACTTCCATGGATAGCACTTTTTTGCTACTGGCGACGGAGAGCAACACTTGTCCTGTACGAACATCAACTGCGCGCATATAAATGGAGATAACATCCTCACGATAAAGCTCAGATGCACCTATACCAAAATACTCCATCCCCAAACCACCTGTACGGATATTAGAGTCATAGCTGATGATCCCACCTTCTAAAATGATCTTTGCAGTCATTAATGGTGGTAAAGCGCTTGTGTCATTATCATCATTTGCCGCACGGATGATCTTGCGCTCAGTCAGCAGGTTTTGCAGTCCTTCACGCTCTACCGGAATAAACCAATCAGTTTCGTGTAGTGCCTGCATTAAAATTGAATTAGCACCTTGGGTCACCGCTGTTGAAAATGAGCTTACATTATCTTGAGGCTTATATTGCCCAGTTTGGTCACGAAATGAATAAACAGAAACGGGAATTCTACCTTTAGGAGTGGGTAAGTTTTTCAATTCTGCAAAAGTTTCGGTGTCGGTCAACTCAATTGCCACGCTTTGCGAGGGTGGTAACACGCGCGACATGCTGGAACAACCTCCAAGCAGTAACAAAAAAACCAATAAAATTACGCGGAGCATTTAATATCCTCCACCAGCCGATGAGGCAAACCTAGGTACTTCCAGAATGGTTTCCTCACCCGATGCTGTATTCGTTATTCTCACTGTGATTGTGTCGGGTGTGCTGGTGATCACTTGGATTTGATAGTCGCCACTCATAAATGTCGCGTCTTGATTAAAGATACTGTCTTGAATATCTTCACCAAACGCCACATCCGTGATCTCTCTCACCAAACGGTTGAGATAGGTACGCTCAAGCGACTCTTGAAACTTTTCATCATAGGTTTTTTCTATGATTGGCGCTCTGTGCTTATTTTGAGATTGCGCTTTACTCAGTAACATATTGGCGTTTAGCGGGTTACCCCCAAATGCTGGATTAATTGGTTTATAAACGAGTTCCGTCGCTGTCACATTTGCACCAATTAACATTAACCCAGCACACACGATTGTTGTTTTTATTATTGTCATGTTACCACCCACTTGCTGCCAAATCTTCTGAACCACTTTGCTGATATTGCTCTCTTGCCATTGCATCCATAATGGTGAAAATAGCAGTTTCGACTCGCTCATCAACGGAGCCGCCTCTTCTTCCCATTGCTGTCGCGTAGACTGCTCGATTATTCATTAATACCTCAAGTCGAGTGCCGGCTCGAGGTAATACCGTTTCCTTCACTGTAATATTGATCCCAGACGTATTGGGAACATCTCTCCAAAGTTGTGAAAACTGAAAGTAAAATTGGTGTCCAAATCGACTTATACTTTGATCTATGACTAAACCATCAATCTCTACATCTTCTCGAGCACTTAGTGAAGCAGGCAAACAAAGCAAAGCACTCAAGAGTATTATTTTTCTTATCATCGTGGATTACTCACAACTCGAGAGGTATGGAAACTCAATATTTATCTGAATTAAGTAGAGAAAAATGAGAGGCACAGGGCCTCTCATTTATTACTCAATCACTGCTGAGTAATTGTAGCAACGTTGTTGTCACCAACTTGAGTTACGGTAATGTTTTGACCACTACCTGTAATTCCACCTTGGACTAAGTTGCCGTCACCAATTTGGCTTACTGTAAATGCATTATCATCACCGTTAATAATAAATGCCTCTGAGCCCATCCCCATCACAAAGTTGTTACTACCATTTTGTGTGATGTCTAACATATTGCGGCTGCCTTCAAGCATTAAATCGATCGCGTTAAATTCGCCTGATTGCGCAATATCTACTTGGTTTGAACTACTATCAACCACACTGCTCATGGTAAGGGCCACACCATTACCAGTGCCACTTTGTGAAATATCAACGGTATTATCATTACTTGCAAGGCTAACGTCTGGGTAAGAAGACTGTACAATCACCTCGTTCTCAGCCCCAGTCTGAGTAACATCAATATCGTTATCATTACCGTTGAAGTTCGCAACATGTGCAATGTTCGCGTCACCCACTTGAGTCGCTGAGAACTCATTGTTTTCACCAGCAACCCCAAGGTACATCTCGTTGCCATTACCGATTTGCATTGCGGTAAATTCGTTATCATTACCAACAACATCAGCTTGAACTTTATTCTCGTCACCACGCTGCTCAGTCGTCACTTCGTTGTCGTTACCAACTAATAGATCTGATGCAAAGGTGTTAGTTGAGCCTTCCTGATCGATACTAAACTCATTATTGTTTCCAGTAATTTCAAATACGTTAACCGTATTGCTATCACCTTCCGATTGCTCAATCTCAACCTGGTTGTCATCACCAATCACGGTCTCTACAGCAATAACGTTGAAGTTGCCGTTCTGACTCGACTCAATTTCGTTTTCATTCCCTTGTAGGCTAACCACTTTATATTGGTTATATAGACCATTTTGGTCCAAGGTAATTTGGTTCATATCACCTTGTACTGACTCAAGAGTGGCCTCGTTCCACATACCAGCTTGTGTTGCTGATATCTCGTTTTGGCTGCCCTGCATATCAAGGTTGTAAAACCATTGACCACCAGAGCCTTGAGATACCGTAATGGTATTTTGATCGCCATTAATAACATTGATGGCTTCGTTGTTGATCCCAAGGACTCCACTACCTGACTGCTGAACGTCAATCGCATTGTCGTCGCCAGTAACTTCCGTTAATGCGCCGTTTGCTTCACCATCTTGACTATATACTTGGTTATTGTTGTTACCAGTGGTCGTCACAATAGCGACGTTACCAGTACCATTCTGATCGGCCTCAGTAATATTATTGTCGCCAATCGTAGTCACATCTGTCAGGTTAGAAGTACCCAGCTGCACCGAAGCTAACTCGTTACCACCTTGGCTACCTGAAGTTTGTGAGAGTTTGAGTTCGTTACTTGTTCCACTTGCACGCTCCACTTGTGAAAGTGCAGAAGTAGAAAGCGCTTTATTATCTGATTTTGCCTCAGCATGTGCTGTAATTGAATGGGTTAACGCAAGCGCGATAGCGCAACTCACGATAGATTTAGAAAACTTCACACTGTTCTCCTTAGAGATTTATTATATTATTTTTTCAATTAAGTGTTCCGTGCAGGCCTTGAGTTGTTGCCGGACTCAGCCAACCGCAACTTTCCACTTAACTAACGTCCTGTTATGACTCATTTATCTGAGCCGCTCCCACCTGTGCCAGTTACCAGAGTGTTACATTTCGTGAGAAAACATAATCTATATCAAGTCCATCATAACAAAATGATGAAATGATATATTTTATTACGTCTTTTCACCTTCAACTCTAAGTTGGGAACAACTGAAGATAAATAAGAACATTTTACGAAAAAAATACCTTATATTTTTCATATCCCTAAGCGTTAAAAATCACATAAAATTACGGTAGAAAAATGAATCTACCAAAAAAGTATGATCAAACTTCAAACTTCTGCCCGTCACACTCCCTCACAAAAAAGAATTAATTAGCTTGAGAAAAAGACACCCAACCAATAAAAAATCCTGAATTTTTAGATTAACGCTTTTTTTACATTGCACAGGTCTATATCTAGGTCTAGGTTTTAATGCGT